>JASFPF010000087.1:0-6034 GCA_050116135.1 Deltaproteobacteria bacterium
GGCCCCTATACGGTTAGGAAAAGGGATATCGATGGCCATGCGGTCTATACCTATTTTTTTCCCGAAGACGACCACCTGGCTGAAAGGTACCTTGAAAAGACCGTGTACTATTTAAAGCTCTACAAAGACCTTTTCGGCCCTTATCCCTTTGATAAGTTTGCTGTGGTGGAAAACTTCTTTCCCACTGGATACGGTTTTCGGTCCTACACGCTCCTGGGCAGGACCGTGGTGCGCCTTCCATTTATCGTTGACACGAGCCTGGGACACGAGATTGCTCACTGCTGGTGGGGTAACGGGGTTCTTGTTGATTATGAGAACGGCAATTGGTGCGAGGGCTTGACCACCTATGTGGCCGACCATCTCTATAAAGAACGCTCATCAGCTGAGGAAGGCCGTGTCTACCGTGTCAACGTTTTGCAAGACTATGTCACCTTGGTTCCCCCAGGGGAGGACTTGGCTTTAGAGGCCTTTACCCACCGATATAGTCCCGCCACGAGGACTGTGGGTTATGGAAAGGGCGCCATGGTTTTTCACATGGCCCGTCGCTTGGTGGGAGACGAGGCCTTCTGGAAAGGCCTTAAGGCTGTTTTTCGAGAAAAATGCTTTCAAAGGGCCTCATGGGACGACTTTGCTATGGTTTTGGGACGAAGCAGCGGAGACGACCTGAAGCCCTTCTTCCGGCAATGGGTGACTCGGCCCGGCGCCCCTCGACTGGGCCTGGAAGATGTGGAGGCCAGGGCGGACCGTCAGGGATGGATGGTTACAGGCACCCTGACTCAGCAGAGGCCTTACTACGATCTAGAGATCCTTTTAAGACTTGAAACCAACGGTGACAAAATAGAGACCAAGATTTCCTCAACCGGACGGAAAGCCTTTTTCGCTCTGCGTTCCGACACCCGTCCGGGGAGACTTGTGGTGGACCCGGATGTGGACCTTTTTCGACGTCTTGATCCATCTGAGGTCCCCCCCACCGTCAATGGCATCAAGGGGTCAACATCCCTGGTTGCCATGGTCGCCCGAAGCCTTGCTCAGAAAAGTGCAGATGTCTTCAGCAAACTGCTTGAAGGCCTCGGTCAAAACAACATCCCCGTCCTCCTTGAAGATGAAGCAACCCCCTTGCGCCTCCAAGGACACGATGTCCTGTATCTGGGAGTCCCGGGAGTTAGGGCGACCCTGGGGAGACTACCCGAAGGGATGGTCATATCACCGGACCGCTTTACCATTAACGGGGTCACCTATGACGCTCCGGAAGATGCCCTATTTGCGGTCCTGGCCCATTCCCCGGGAGATGATCGCCGGCTGGTAGGCCTGTTTTTGCCTCTGTCTGCCAAGGCCGTTCCAAGGGCTGCCCGCAAGATCCCTCACTACGGGAAGTACAGCTACCTTGTTTTTCGCAAGGGCATCAACGAAGCCAAGGGGACGTGGCCTGCTGTAACATCACCCTTAGTCCATCGGTTCACTGACCAGGGGATCTCTTCTCCCTAGAAGCCTATGGTGAGGGCCACATAGGGGCCCCCATTATCATAGTTGAGCTCTACGTCGTCAACGTCCAGATCAATGGTTAGTAACCGATATCCCCCGTGGATGTCCAGAAAAGGAAAAGGGGTGAAGGAGACTTCAGCCTGACCGTCAAACAGGGTCCCGTCACCGTAGCTCATGCCGGTGGCCAGCACCCGGCCTTCCAGCCAATCGGCGAGAATGCCCACATGGAGATTTAAGCCCAACATGGGAACGGCCGCAGTGAAGCTCTCCCGTTCAATCTTGTCCAGCGTTTCAGATTTAATCTCAACGTCGCCGTCAAAGACCTCGACCCTACCGACGAGGCCCAGGGTAAAGCCGGCCGCCACGTTTTCAAGATCCAGCAGATCATACTGGTACATGACATCGTATACGTCATATTCCAGGCTGGATGTGATGCGTTCGCCGGCAGCATAAGTCTCGCCGTTAAAGGTGATATCCTCCGTCAGGATCTTGGTCCCGGAATAGTCTGCATTATAATAGCGTCCCCGCAGGTGGTGGTTGCCCAGGCCGACAAAGGCCTCGACGACTGGGTAAGATTCGTCATCCAGACCCAGGTCGGTCTCCAGATCCAGGGAGGTACCCGTGATCCCCTCTGCATCCACACTCAGGTCGCCACTGAGCTCAGGAAACCAGTAATCGCCCCGAAGACCTGCTTCGAATCCTTGGCTTGGCATGGCCATGCCCAAGGTCGCCACCAGGCAGATGGTCCACAACAATGTCTTTTTCATATTTCCTCCTGCAACAAACGTCATGGTCTTTCGTTCCCCAACAACTTCAATCATATTCAGCAACATACGTGCCAGGTGGCGGAAAGGGGAAAAGACGCGTAGGAACGATAATAAAGATATAATTATTTCAACAATTTAAAAGAATAGTGGCCTAGTGCCTCTATAGCTTGATACACAAAAGGGCCATCTTTGGAGGGACAACATGGCCTGAAGGGGCTCTTTGACTTTCAATATTGTAACTACAAGGCAAGAGGCATCTTCCGAACTCCGCAAACGCTCTTTTTAGTTCAGTCCTCAAGGGGGAGGAGCCACACCAACCCTTCTAGGCCTCCATTTAAAAAACCTCTTGCGCTTTTTCGGAGAAAAGAAAGACCTGCCCTGCTCATCACCCTGTTGGGCCTAAACGGGCTGTTGTCGAAAGAGGAATGCCTTTGAGCGGTTCATTGAACCGATTAAGCGAGCGCATTCCCCGCAGTTTGCTGCGGGGTTAGCGAGCGTATATAAAATCAGTATTATTTCTCACGGTCGAAGATTCCTGTCCCGACGCGTCGGGACAGCAGGGTCTTCAAACGTTTTTGTTCGTCACGCTTAGCGAAGCGTAAAAATGGCCATGCCACACTGTTTGAGTCCGAAGGGCGAGTTTTGGCATGGCCTAGCACGCGCCTTAGATTTATCAAGAGACGTTTCAAAACACGCGAAAAGGGGTTTGGGCAACAGCGCGTGAACACGGCGCCCAAAGGGATGGCTTCTCAGAACTTTCTGAAGATCAAAGCCTCGTGGTGCTCACCTTCCTCTGGTTCACGGTTTTGCCAAAAAGTCTCAGGATAATGGGTTGCCATGACTTTTCCACATTTGTCACAGGAGACCATGGCGCCATAGCCGTTGCTGAAATCAGTCAGCGTTGCACCCAGCTGACCATCTAAGAAAGGGACCAAATTGTGACTCTTGCTTTCTTCGCGGGCGCAATCCACACAAAAATGCTGAGCATCCAATGTGTTAGCCTTATCCATGAACGCCTCTATCCCTTCCAACGTGAAACGTACCAGAGCCATCTCCACTTATCTCCTTCCCTTCAGAAATGAGAGGCCCGAGGGGCCCCTATAGCCTTTCGTGTCCGAACCGCAATGTGTGGCGTTACCGGGGAACAGTCCATCCATCGCCAAGTCAAGGTTGGATCAAGAGAACCGGAACAAGCGGACCCTCGCACGAAAAACAGCGAATTATCTGTTAACATCAGCCAGGGTCGGTGTCAACTATATTGTGGTCCTTCCTTTTAAAAATTCCATATATAGTATTTTAGGCCCAGAGAATGGCTTTTCGAGGTTCTTCGTTCAAGGCGAGAAGATCCAGACATGGAAAGGGAGGCTTACGTCCTGGTGGGGGCAAACCCGCGAAATCGCCTCGTGATCCATACGAGCAACAACAGTCCCGGAACAGCTGCCGCCGTGGTGACAATAAAGAAACTTATCCAGCTCATGTGGTCTGCAAGCCATCCGCCGGAAGAAGAAAGAAGGGCTCGTCCAAAGGCCATGAAGGATGTCAAAAGTGCATATTGCGTGGCAGTATAGGCGATGTTGCATAGGCTGGACAGATAGGCCACAAAGGCCGCCGTGGCCATGCCTCCGCTGAGGTTTTCTACAGCGATGGTGAGACTGAGCGTGGCGGGATCGTTGCCCACCATGGCCAGAACGGCGAACATCAGATTAGAAAGCATCTGCAGAATACCGCATACAAAAAGGCTACCTAAGATGCCCACACGATTGACGATGATTCCCCCGATCACCCCGCCGATGATCGTAGCAGCGAGGCCAAAGGCCTTGGTGATGCTGGCAATCTGGATTTTGGTAAAACCGAGTTCCAGGTAAAAAGGGTTCCCCATCACCCCAGCCAGGGCATCGCCCAACTTGTAGAAGAGGATGAAAAGTAGAATCACCAGCCAGCCCCGACGACTCACGAACTCAGCAAAGGGGCTGATCACGGCCTCATGGACCCAGGTGAGGCCCTGCGCCCTTTTCCCGGGTGGATGACCATCGGCCTCAAGATGGGCAGCCATCCGTCTGTCTCGCTGGTCAGACTCAGCCTTTTCTTGCACCTTCGGTTCCGGGTTGCACAGGACGGCAACGATTCCCACGGTCATGAAAGCAGCCATCAGCCCATAAGTGACCGACCAGCCCACATAGGTGGCCAGATACAGGGCCCCTGCTCCAGATACCAACATGCCGATACGGTAGCCGAGCACGATCGTTGCCGCGCCCGCCCCGAACTGCCGCTCTTCAAGGATTTCCACCCGGTAGGCGTCGATCACAATGTCCTGCGTGGCCGACCAGAAGGCCACCATGAGGGCCAAAACAGCTGTCATCCCCGCGTGCGTTTCCGGTTTTGTAGCTCCCAATGCGGCGATAGTCACCATGAGGGCGAGTTGCGTAACAATGGCCCAGCCGCGACGGCGTCCCAACCGCCGGGTCAAGTACGGGATGGACATCTTGTCTACCAAGGGCGCCCACAGGAATTTGAAAGTGTAAGGTGCGCCCATGAGGGCGAACAGGCCGATGGTAGTCTTACTCACCCCGACTTCTGCCAGCCAGAGACTCAGCGTCCCAAAGGTGAGTGCCAGCGGCAGACCGCTTGCGAAACCGAAAAGAATGAGGGCCAGGACCCTTCGGTCGGCGTAGACGGCACAGGAACCCAGCCATTGCCTGACGCGTGTCGCTGAAGCAACGCCGTTCATCGTGGCTTTAAACGTAGCACGGCGGCCCAGAAGAATCAAAGGTGCATGAGGTAAGAACACGGTGCCAGGCGATATGTCACCTTTCAGACTAAAAGGGTTCAGAGCTTCTAGGGTGCCTGAATGTGTGTCTCAGTAGTTGGATTGAATGTCATGCCGTGCTATGAGGGAAATTGGGCAATTGCGTGGGACACGAAGGGGGACAGTGGGGAGCCTATTGGCGGCCAGCCCATTGTGGACATGTGCAAGGAGGCGTATCCTTCATGGGCTTGTCAAGAGTCTTCATCCACGGCCTTGAAAGCAGCAGCTGTGGCACCAAGGCGACATTTTTCAAGAAAAGATACGCCGATATGATCGTTAAAGATTTTCACGGAACCCTTGGTCAGCGGATGGGCAAACTAAACGCCCTGCTTTCTAATAACACATCTGTGATCATCGTCGGCTCAAGCTTTGGAGGATTGATGGCGGCCATCTTTGCGTGTGAAAATCCAAGACGTGTCATAAAGCTTATCCTTTTAGCCCCGGCCCTCACCTTTCAGGATTTTGAGCCTTACTTGCACCATAGATTAGGCATCCCTGTGACCGTCTATCATGGGAAAAAGGATGATGTTATTTCTGTGGCACCTGTTTATGACGTGGCCCGAAAGGTCTTCGCAGATTTGACCTTTCATACGGTTGACGACGACCATGTCCTTAAAGACACGTTCCCACACATCGACTGGGACACCCTGCTTGAAACAGGGTCGGCCTTCAGGCGGGCCTGAAAAAGTCCGCGCATGAATCAGGCCCCCCTTTTTCTATTTGTCATGGAGAAGGACCATATGACGGCAGACGCACTAGATTTAAGGGCCATTGAACAGACCCTTCTTACCCTGAACCACCGACTCACGTCCCGGGCCCTGAACCTGTGGCAGGGCAGTGAAATCGGCCTCTCTGGCGGCAGCGTGTACGAAGATCTGGATGATTATCTAACACCCACCAACATAGCCAAGGTGCGACATGCGCCCATACCCAAGAAGGAAAGACAGAGGATTGTCCATGGACTTCTGGGACACTACCT
>JASFPF010000088.1:0-5973 GCA_050116135.1 Deltaproteobacteria bacterium
TTCTCACAGTCGCCGCAGGGTAAAACATGCTTCTCCTTTTTGTGACTTGCATGACAAGAAACTTGGTGGCCCTGGAGTTCAGGGTACCGCTCGATCAAGATCTTCTCAATCAAGATTTCTGAAAGAGGCCTTAACAAAGAGAACTGGCTGATGCCCCACCCTTTCTTATGAAAATACCGGCTAAGAACATTATCAAAGTATCGGCTCTGGTCGTAAAGGCCATCGTAATGAGTAATGCCGCTAAAAGAGAGCCTGTGTGTTGTGTCAAACTCGTCTCCAATGATGAGGCGGCCGATGCCTCTTTTCTTTAGAAGAGGGAGAGCTCCGAATACAAAGACGGCTACCGTCCACAGCCGGATGGGGTATTCGTCCGAACGTACTCTTTTGAAGTCCTGACGGACAAAAGGTAAATGCCTTAACATCCAGTTGAATACCCTGTCTGCATTGGTCCAAACCCGGGCTGTAGTAGGAACATGATCGGTGAAGTGACGGTAGGCGTTTAAGGCCGTGAACCAGTGTCGCCCTGACTCGTTGACAAAAACGGGATGGACCTCGCGTCCCATTTCCTTTAAGACACCAAAGCTCAGAAGACTGTCTTTTCCTCCGCTGGAAAGGACCGCATGCTTCGACGGGTCCATATGCCAGCGTGCAGCACCGCAACAATGGCTCCGAACTTTTGCACGCGCAGTCCCCTGTTCATCTGGGAACAAGAGTCTGGCCCGGAGATAACTCTCACGCCTTATCGGGGGAAGACCGGTGACCTGCTTCAGAAAAAACGGGTTGGGTTCAAGAAACTTCTTCACAAAGATTTCGCGGGCTGTGTTGGCAGCCATTTCTTTGATGAATCGTTGGTCATCCCTGTCGAATGGCCCGTGAAAGATGATTTCATCGCAGAAAAGCCCGTAGTTTAGCGCCACCTGCGCAGAGAGCATGCTGGCAAGATTCATTGAATGGCCGTCGCCTGGGACAAAGACATTCTCCTCGAATCTGTAGACCAGCTCAATGGTATCAGTCTTGCCATTTTGGCTCACCATGTAAGGCGCTGTTACACGGTTTCGATCCAGACGCACAGGGCCTACCTCAAGACGACGAATTATCCCTAGGATGTCCAAGGGATCCCTCCCAGCATCTGGCATGTTTTTCTTGACCTTGGTTTTCGGCACTTGGAGGTTCCCTCTCAGCCTGATAGATACGGAACAAGAGCGTGGATGACCTGCCGCGCTCCACTGAGAAGGACGTCAGAGGTAGGTAGGCCAGTAGCTTTTTGAATCCGATCGCAGATGGTCGGAATTTCATCCAGCCTTAAGTTTTCATGGTTAAGAGTAATAGCCACCACCGGCTTTCCGGACACCAGTTGGATAGCCTGAATCTGCTTGTCAAGGGGATGGATGGGATAACCAGGAAAACCATCGTATTCCCGGCGAGCTGGGGCATGTTGGAGTACCACCACGTCAGGCCTTCCTGCGGCAAGGATCTCAAAACCACCCGGATAAGCAGGATTCATCAGGCTTCCCTGTCCTTCAATGACGATAACATCGGGCCGTGACTCTTTCCAGGCCGTCCAAACAGCATGCTCGATTTCACCAGAGACGAAGTCGTTAATGATCGCGTCAAGAATGATGCCGTGACGTGATCCCTGCATCCACGCGGTTTGCCCCGTCCCAATCAACGCCGCATTGTAGCCCGCCGCCTGGAGTGCATCCAAGAGGATCCATGCCGTAGTCCGCTTGCCTACGGCAGAGTCTGTCCCGAGAACAGCTACTTTTAGTGAAAGCACCGCTTCGATTTTACCCGTAAAAAAATGGAGCTCCTTTTGCGAGGGACTTTTTCGTATGTCGCGAATTTTTACCCCTTGGCGGGCAGCCCGAGAGGAGATATACGAATCGTCCGAAAGGAAGTCATGGAGACCAGAGTCCACATTCAGGCCAAGCTCAATGGCTTCTATCACATCCTTGCGAACCTCATGACTGAGCCGGCCGCCATCCGGGGCCAGTCCGATCACCAGATGGGTCGCTGCACACTTCTTGCGCTTACAAGCCTCAACAGCCTGTTGAATGTGTTCATAGATGGGAATCTCTTTGGGCTGCCCATCTAGCATCGTTCCTGCGTCACTTCCAGCACAGTGCGAATCCACCACGCAGAGAACCTGATAGCGCCTCGTCCGGCGAACGAGACCATGGGCGGTTTTGCCATTGGGGGTTGCAAACGCACCTTCACAATAGATGATCGCATTGCCTTCCGGAAATGGCGTCACAACTTTCTTCCTGTGAGAATAACCACATATCGATCAGCTGGAAACGGTTCCTTCTTGTGACGATCAAGTAAAGCAATCAGTCCTGCCGTGGAGGCAGGCAAGATATTCAAGCCCTCCAAGCTGCTTAGCAGCCGAGAGAAGGAGAGCATGCTCTTGTCGCTGGCATGGGAGGCCCAACCACCGGTGTTTCTGATGGCTTCTAGGGCGTGATCTCCATCAATCGCGTGCCAGTTAATCAGAGGTTCGTTGACTCGGGTTTCCCGGATCTGCTCCGGTGTGAGGTCGCTACACTGAAGTGTGTTCTTTACAAAGGCCCTGATAATGGGATTCTTCCCGTGGGATGAGCCAGCAAACATGCGAGGCATCCGAGACGTTTTTCCTCGCCTATGGAGACTCAGAAAACCTTTGTAAATTCCTGCCAGCGTGGAGCCATTCGACACGGGCACAGCCACCACGGCGGGAGCATCTCGAAGCTGGTCGTAAATTTCATAAGCGATCTCTCCATAAACTCTTAATTGCAGCGCCGTGTTATCCCCGCCTGGATTTGCATCGTAGCATTCGTGGGATTCGGCCATGTTGCGGGAGGCCATGACCGCATCTTCGTAGTGGCCTGGAATGCGCACAATCTCAGCACCATATTCTAGCATTTCTTGAACCCGTTTAGTCCGGTACCCCTCAGGGATGTGGATGATGCATCTCAAACCCGACATAGATGCGGCAAGGGCCATGGCCGCGCCATAGTTCCCACAGGTCGCCACGGTAATGGCATCGAAACCTCGCCTTATGGCGTCCATGGCTTGAGCGAAGGCAATGCGGTCCTTCTGAGTTCCAGTGGGGTTCCCCCCTTCGAACTTCAGATATATTTGACGCAGGCCTACGTCACGCTCTATGTTGCGCGCCCGCGAAAGCGTTGTGTCGCCGATTTCCGAATCGACGATATCCTCATAGGCCTCCAAACGATCATTTAACGGCTGACTCTTGTCTGACGCAATCTCTTTTTGCTTTTCCAGCTCAGGGGCAATGATCGGGGCTTCAGAGCTTGCCCCATCCAGAAGCAATAATCCTGCATTGTCCTCCTGCCCTGTTTGAGGGCTGCGAGTTGATCGCCTTAGCTGGCCTGGCTTTATATGGTTTGGCCTGGAAGCCTGGAGAACTTGCCCCTTTCTTATACCATCTTGTTTGGACATACGGCGCTTAACAAGTCTTGGGCTAAGGGAAAAGCCCAAGGGCCAGAAGCCCACTGGCAGGGAATTTATGGAGAACCGGCCCTTGGGACAGAAATCCTCGAAACCAAGCAAACCCATCCATCCCTTTGGGATCTAAACGACGGGCGTCGGCGTTCGAGGGCGACGGAGATAACCACAGACCAAAACGATTTACAATGAGAAGAAAGATCAATGAGAAAAATTCTCAGCCTTAAAAGATATGACCAACAAGAGCGTGTTTCATCTTTTCCGTCTTTTTTCGTTCTCAATTCATCAGTCTGAAGCGCGACATTTGGCTGAAGCCCTGTCTAAACTGATCCCCATTGTGGCCACCCCTGTCATAGAGCATGCGGACCGGCTCTACCCTTACTCTTCTATTGACCCTTGGGCCATGTCATCGTCACTGTACCGGGTTGGGGGTAGACTCTCGTCGTCAGAGGGCCATTGCGGCTCAGATTCGTATTCTGGATCGGAGGGGTCAGTTTCATATCCCATGCCTTCTTCTTCTGCCTCCTCACTGTATTGCTCTTCGTTCGGGCTCTCCTTATATTCCTCCTCACCCTCATCAGCCCAGGCGCCTGAGTCTCCGTGCTCCGCACTAAACACGCTTTCCTGATAGACATCGGTCGTTTCTGTGTCGGATATTTCAGCGGCCCCTAGATTTTCCGAAAAAACGAACACAAGAGATAACATCAGAAAACAAAAATTCATGGCCAGAAACCTTTCGCTTACTTTCATCTCCTTACCTCCTACCAGTAGTGTTTCGTGGTCTTAGGGGCAGACCCGTTGGAATCGGCCCTATACGCCCGTGAATGCTTTCTTCCCTATGGCAACAGCCGTGCCATTTCTGTAACCTGTTGAAAGGATAGATATTCGCTTGCTTGGCAGAAAAACGGATAGGAACTGGTAATTCCGATCTCAGTGAGAGGCCATGGGTCAGGCTGGTGATAATGGTGAAGAGAGTGGTATAATAAATTGAAATGACGAAAGATTTGATAGTGTGAACTCCAAATTCCGGTTTTTTGATATTTCGGAACTCAGGGTTCTGAAACGGTTTTTCGCGCTGAAGGAGCCTTAAACCGTTCCTTGGTCAAGCCATACTTTTTCATGAGCTTATGAAGTTGCCGAGAACTGATGCCGGCTGCCTCTGCAGTGTCTTTGATTCGGCCTCTTTGTTCCCTTAAGACTTCAGCCAGATAGGCCCTTTCGATCTCTTCTACGCCCTTTCGTCTAGCCTCTGCCAGTGAAAGGCTGGTGCTTATGCTGGGCAGCCCCCCGGGTATTCGGCATTGCTGAATCTCAACTGGAAAGGTCTCTAAACTGAGCGTTGTTGACTCTGCAATGATGTAAGATCGCTCCAAAACGTTTTCTAATTCGCGAATGTTACCCGGCCACGAGTAACCTCTTAATGCTTCTAGAACATCAGGATCGACCTCGCGAATCTCCTTAGAATGAAACTTGTTCAGTTTGCCGAGAATGACTTCGACGATATGCGCGATGTCTTCCATTCTCTGTCTAAGTGGCGGGATGTCGACAGGAAATACATTCAGTCGGTAATAAAGATCTCTTCTGAACTGACCTTGGTCACACATTTCCTCAAGGTCTGTGTTTGTAGCAGCCACTACCCTTACATTCGCTTCGATGGTGTCTTCCCCTCCAACACGATGAAAGGTCCCCTCCTGTAGGATTTCTAGAAGCTTAATCTGGGCAGAGGGAGTAATGGTTCCGATTTCGTCTAGAAAAGCGGTTCCGCCTTGGGCAATCTCAAACCTGCCCAGCCTTCTTCGCATAGCCCCCGTGAATGCACCCTTCTCATGCCCAAAGAGCTCACTTTCCAAAAGCGTGTCCGGGATCGCGCCGCAATGGACGGCAATGAATGGGCCATCCTTTCGCTTGCTGTGCTGATGAATCAGTCTGGCCAGAACGCCCTTGCCTGTCCCTGTTTCACCAACAAGAAGGACGCTGCTCTTGGTCGGCGCAACAGAGCGGATCTTGTTGAACACGGCTTGCATCAAAGGACTTTGAGTGCGAACCACGTCAAGTGAATCTTCCTGCCAAAACCGGTCCCGAAGATAATCGAGTTCGGATTCCATAACCAAAGACTCGTAGACACTATCCGTTACATGCCTCACCTCGATGGGGTCGACAGGATAGGTCAGGTAGTCACTGGCGCCGGCCTTAACGGCCTTGACCGCTTCTCTGATTTTGTCTTGTGAGGACATGACAATGATTTGAGCGGTGGGATACAGTTGCCAGAATGATTTAAGCGCTGTCTTGTAGTTACGATCAGGTATTGATTCGAGAAGCGTTTCTACGTCCACGAACAGGAATTCATGGCGCTTTTTCCCAAACATCTCCAAAGAGCGGGCCCTGCTGGGCGTTACCTCGACCTCATATTCGGAGCCCATAGTGGCTCGGATCGCATGGCAGGCTGATTCGTTCCTGGAAGCAACGAGAATGGCCTTCATTTCTGCTCCTTGTGTACATCAACGCCGAGAAAAGCCACATTAGTTG
>JASFPF010000089.1:0-5955 GCA_050116135.1 Deltaproteobacteria bacterium
AACATAGAAGCCGGGGAACTAAACGGGGTAGGGTTTCCTCAGCTGGCCCATTCCAAAAGGACTATGGAGACCTCGTCAGGTGCTCAGCTAACGCTGTTTAACCCTCCGGATCAAAGGGTTATCCATAAGTTAGGGGAACTAGATGTCGACACGATGACACCCCTTGAAGCATTGAACCAGCTGCATGCGCTAAAGGAGTTGCTGTAATGGTTCAAAAGGGTGGGAATTGGCAGCGATTCATGCCGTTACTTGTCTTGCCGTTGTTTGTTGCTTTGGCCCATCCTGCCAGTGGCGCCCGTAGCCTTGAATATGAGTATCGCCAGGCGGTGTCGAGTTTTGAGAAACTAAAGCAGGATCCCGAAAAGCAAAAGGATCGACATGAGTGGCTTTTGTGCATCAAGAGCTTTAGATCGGTCTATACCGCCCAACCGAGCGGTCCGCGGGCAGATGACGCCCTCTATATGGTGGGACGCCTTTATTCTGAGCTGTACAAGGTTTCGTCTGTCTCCCATGACAGGCAGGAGGCGTTGGATTATTACGTCCGATTGTTAAGACGTTTTCCAAAGAGTCAATACCGGGTCAAGGCGAGAGAAGCGATTACCGACTTGCATATGAGCCAAGGGGCGGAGGCCGGTCACCAGGAGAGCAAGAGCCCGGCCACCCGTCTCCAGGCCGAAAAGGGTGTGTCAGAGTCTAGGCCCTTGCCGAAGGTCAAGGAACAACCCTTAGTGAAGAACGACCGCCATCAGGTGGAAAGCCGCCTGGCCGAGGTGACGAACCTGCGGTTCTGGTCGAATCCGAGCTATACGCGGGTAGTCATCGATGTGGACAAGGAGGTGCCCTATACCCATCGCCTGTTGAAGAAAGACCCAGCAATCGGCAAGCCTCAGCGGCTCTACATCGACATCGACAAGACGCGTACAGGGAACACCTTGAAACCCATGGTACCCATTGGGGATGACCTTCTGAGAGATGCGCGGGCAGCCCGCTACACACCGGACACGGTGCGAGTGGTCTTGGACATCAAATCCCTTGATAAGTTCAATATCTTTTCCTTAAAGAACCCCTTTCGGATTGTCCTGGACATCAACGGAATCCCCAGGAAGCGCTCATCAAAAAGGCCCTTCCAAGGCGAAGGCGTAAAATTAGAAGGCCCCATTCCGAAGGGCTCCTTGGCCACGCAACTGGCCCTTGGGGTGAGGCGCGTTGTCATCGATCCGGGACATGGCGGCAAGGATCCTGGTGGGGTAGGTTACGATAAGCGGATCCTCGAAAAGAACGTCACCCTGGAGGTTTCAAGAAGACTTGCCAGACTGATTCGCCAGAAGCTTGGATGCGAGGCCATCCTCACCAGGGACAAAGACGAGTTCCTTTCTCTGGAGGAACGGACGGCCATGGCTAACACGCAAAATGCCGACCTCTTCATTTCCATCCACGCCAATGCGAGCAGAAACAGACGTGCCTGCGGGGTGGAGACCTATTTCCTGAATTTGGCGACAGACGATGAGGCCATCCTGGTGGCTGCCCGGGAGAATGCCACCTCCACCAAGAACATCAGCGACCTTGAGGCGATCCTCAATGACCTCATGAAAAATGCCAAGGTCAACGAATCGAGCCGTCTTGCCGCCCATGTACAGGAATCCCTGATCCGGACATTGAAACCCAAGTATAAAGGGATCAACGACCATGGTGTGAAGCAGGCGCCCTTTTATGTGCTCCTTGGGGCCGAGATGCCTTGTATCCTAGTGGAAATCGCCTTCATCAGCCATCCAAAAGAGTGTCGGAGGTTAAACACAGCCGGTTATCAGGAAGACGTGGTGGACGGCATTGTGACAGGCATTCAAAAGTATATTGAAGAGATCAGCCCGGCGGTTCTGACCCGGCAGTTCCAAGAGATTCATGCCCTGAGATAAGCCGGTCCGTCAAAAACCGGCCATGACCGCCGACATAAGCCCTCGGGCCCCTGAACGGATCGCAAGGTCACGCTAGTCCGAGACCGGCCCTTTGAAGGCCTCACGAGCCTCTCTTTCAAGGAGCGAGCCTGCGTGGGCGTATCGGGGGGAGAAATGACATAACGTGACGTGCTTCACACCGGCCTTTCGGGCAATGATGCCCGCTTGTTTTGCCGTGAGATGATACTTTCTTTTTGCCATCTGGGCGTCCGCATCAAGAAAGGCGGCCTCAATGAATAACTGGTCAGCATTGATGGCAAAGTCGACCATCTTTTCAATGTTTTCCGGGGTAAAAACGACGTCGACAATGTAGACGATCTTCTGGCCCGGAGATACGCGGGCAATCTGCCGAGAAAGATCACCCAGGCGGAACGTCGCCTCCCTTTGTTTGCCATTTTCTTTCCATACCACGTGAAAACGCTCTCCTGGATCGTGCCCCTCATAGAGGGCCTCTTTGAATTGTCCCAGCCAGGGCCCTACAGGCACACGGAGGGCCTTCAAACGGTCTTTCATGATGTTTATATGAAAACGTTCCTTAAGCATGAAGGCCAGGCAGGGGATCTTGTGATCCAGATGGATGGCGTGTACCGAAAATGCCGACTCTCTGAGAAGAACTCCGTCAAAATCCCCTTTCACGGGTATCTGATGAGCGCTGAAGGCCTTATTGCAGTGGTACACTTGAGTCAACATATGATCGGGATGGACTTCGGTGGCTTTTAGAACAAAGGCGTCGTCATAGTTTTCCACCAGGTTCCAGGTATAACTCCCCAACTTTCCCTTCATGTTTCGAAGAAAGGGGGGAGGCCCAAACAAGTGGAGCACCCTGTCGCGACCCAGGAAGATACGCAGCAGGGCATCAAAACCTGTAAAGTGGTCCATGTGGGTATGGGTGACAAAGGCATGGGTAATCTTGAGCATGTCTCTGGGGGGAAGTCGGTGCAGGTCGCCCAGGTCGAAAAGGAGGGCACGTTTTTCAAAAAAAAACGGTATGAAAAGAGCGGGGTCTTCAAAGGGGCCGTTGACAAGCCTGGGATGGAAAATAGGCCTCACAGGAGGAGGAACTTGGCAACCTGGCGATGGATGCAGTGGTAGATTTCTTCATCTGACCCGTAAAGCTCTTCCACACTTCTGTGGTTGATGAGTTTTTCTACGACGAAGGCTGTCAAATAGAGGCTGACAATATTTGGCCGCACCGCAAGGTCCCTGATCGGGGCAACCTGGTAATCAATCTCAAAATCATCTGCACGGGTCAGTTTTTGAAGGGAGCCTGCAATCTGTTCCTGGATATCTTCTTTGCTGGTCGTTTCAATCAAGTTTTCCTCTATCAGTTTCATGGCTATCGCATTGCTCAGAGGTTCCATGACATTCCTGGTCTGTTCAATGGCCAGGCGGCGTGCGCGTTCCTTTGAACTCTCAATCCTGGACAGTATTTTTGCTTCGCGATTGCTTGGACGAAATACTCTTGCCATGGCAACAGGCACTCGAGGCCTTGAAGTTCTTAGAGACGACGTGAGATCAAAAATGCTATGAACTATTTAAAGGCTACGACAAGTCTTGTGAAATTACAATAGGAAAATAGAGCCTAAAAGTCTCACCCATCGCCCTTGTGGGTGAATTGACCAAAGAGCGAGACGAGGTTATGGAAAGCTCTCCCTGCGTTCAGGCTTTAGGGTATACGCTGTCAGGTTGCCAAGCATAGGGCATTGTGCTTAAATATTAAGGAAAGATGTGTGGATTCTTCACTGACAAGGAGGATGATACGATGAAAAAAAGACTTTACCTTCTCATGGCCACAATCACCCTGCTCATGGCTTGTCTGTTGGTCGCACCCGCCATCAAAGCCCAGCCGGCCGATGGCCTGGAGGTCATCAGGGCTGCAATCTGCCTGGAGGTCGTTGATCGGGAGCCTGTGGATGCGGGCACCCAGTTCGCGCCATCTGTTGGCAAGCTTTACTGTTTTACCCAGATCACAGGCGCTCAGGGCCCCACGGAGGTCTGTCACGTGTGGTACTTCGCTGAGAAGGAACGGGCACGGGTATCCTTGTCGGTTAATGGTTCCAGTTGGCGGACCTACAGCTCAAAAATCATTCAATCCCATGAGATTGGAGACTGGCGAGTGGACGTGCTTGACCCAGAGGGCAAGGTCCTGGAGACCCTCATTTTCGAGATCAAGCCGTAACAAAAACCCCCTTAAGCTGGCAGCTATTGGAGATACTACGGGGAGCAAAATATGGTTTGCACGTTGACGAGCCGTTCACCTTAAGCTGGGACGAAATCTCTGATGACGAGTTGAATGGTCTTGTGGTGTCTCCATCGGTTCCAGCGAATATGACAGGCAACGCGATGAAATGCCTCCGGAGGGGGCTTCTCGGCGCCCATGTTGAAACAGATCGCCTGTAGGGGCGCAAGGTCCGTGTTTCCCGAAGGTCTCAGTCGCATTTGCATGTGAGTGCCCCCAACAATTCGGGCAGAGATGACATCTAGGTTTGAAAGCATAAAGAGCGGTTCGGGATGACCCATGCCAAAAGGCGCTAGTTTTTCCAGCTCGTCTGCAAGTTTAGGACAGATCTCTGCTGGGGCGATCTCCATGTCCATATGGCGTTTGGGTATCAAATCCCGGGTTGTCGCCGTCTTGCAGACGACCTTTTCAAAATGTTTCTGGAAGTCCGGGATGTTTTCAGCCATCAAGGTCAGGCCTGCGGCAGCCGCATGCCCTCCGAAGTTCTCCAGGTATTGGGCACTGTCTTTAAGGGCTTCAAATAGATTAAAGCCTTCCGGGCTTCGCGCCGATCCCTTGCCCCGGCCCCCGGCAACCGCGATCAGGACGACGGGTCGGCCATATCGGTTCACCAGCCTCGAGGCCACAATGCCGATGACCCCTTCATGCCAGCCCTGCTGCTCCAGGACCAGGGATTCCTGTAATAGTCTGGGATTGGCTTCAAGGCGCCGATCAATGTCCGCAAGGATATCCCTTTCTATGTCCTGCCTTCTGTTATTTTCGCCGTCAAGCTCCTTAGCGATGGTCTGAGCCGTCTTATGGCTCGATGTGGTGAGGAGCTCACACCCCACCGAGGCATGGCCCAGTCTGCCGGCGGCATTGAGCCTGGGCGCCAGCTTAAAAGCCACATCCCGGCTGCCAACAGCCTCACCCGTCATCTCACAGACGTCCAACAGGGCTTTGACGCCAGGACGGGCGGCATTGGCAAGGACCTCAAGGCCGACTTTCACATAGATGCGGTTTTCTTCCAGTAGGGGAACCATGTCTGCTACGGTTCCAAGGGCTACCAGATCACAGGCGGCCTTGAGGTTGGGCTCTGGTTGTGTTTCCCAAAAACCTTGATCCCGGAGAGATTTGCGCAGGGCAAGCACCAAGTTGAAGGCCACACCCACGCCAGCGAGCCCTCTGAGACCTGAGGGACAGTCTGGCTGTTTTGGATTCAAAATAGCCAAAGCCTCGGGGGGGGCGGGAGGGGTTTCATGGTGATCCGTTATGATCACATCAATGCCAGCACGGCTGGCCAATCGAACCGCCTCATGGCTGGTGATACCGCAATCCACGGTAATGATAAGGGTTATATGGCGGGCAATGGCCTCCTTTCCCACCGATTCCGGACGAAGCCCATAGCCTTCGGTCAGACGATCTGGGATATAATAATCAACGTCCATGCCCAGGTAGGTCAGAAAATCAAGGAGAAGCGCCGTAGCCGTCATGCCATCCACATCATAATCTCCAAAAATGAGCACCTTTTCACGGTGCCGTAAGGCAAGCAAGATGCGGGAAACGGCTCGATCCATATCTTTTATGAGAAATGGAGACCGGATATAAGCGAGAGAAGGGTGGAGAAAACGCGCCGCGTCATCGGGTGTTCGGAACCCGCGGTTAATGAGGACAGCGGCCACCACTCGGTGACACCCCAAGGCAGTCGTCAGGCTGGCCATTTGTTCAGGGTCAGGCGACCGGACAGACCATTTTTCTTCCATGGAGCCGGGGTATAGCCCAAAG
>JASFPF010000090.1:0-5946 GCA_050116135.1 Deltaproteobacteria bacterium
AGACCAAAATGGCCTCTGTATGCCGATTCAGGGCGCTGTAAATACTACCCAACATAATCAAAGAGGGCACATGCTTTGGATCCTTTTCCACCAGCTGCTCCGCAATGGTGAGGGCCGAATGATAGTCATTGTGACGAAGGTAGAGTTGGACAAGTTCTTTCTTCAAAAATATTGAATCCGGATCCCTCTCAGCCGCTTCTCTAAGCAATTCGATAGCGCCACCGACTTCGCCCCGACTCCTCATGAGCCGAGATCGCGTATAGTAATAGTAAGGCCCAATTTCTGTAGCCTCACTCTTAGGGGCTTGGCCCGATGTGGGGGTGCGTACCGGGTGAAGACGACAAGACCACAGCGTGAGAGTGACGCCGGCGAATACGAGGGCCCAGGCAACCTTTCGAAACATCGTTAGTGTATCTCCTTTTCTAACATATTAGTTCTCCACGGAAGATCCGTCCAGCCCCGATAGATCGGGACAAGGCTTGCACCCGCTCTGACGATTTAATATCTGTGTAGACGCCCGTTAGTCTTCACTCAACCCTTCCAGAAATGAGTCAAAGTCATCTATCTCACGCTCGAAGTAGGACTTCATCCGCTTGATCATGTTCTGCTCAATCTGGCGTACTCGTTCTCTTGAAATCCTGTATCGCTTCCCTATGTCTTGAAGCGTTGTAGGCGTGTCAGAAAAAACACGGTTTTCAAGGATATCTAGTTCTCGCTCGTTCAGGCTGGTCTTGAAAGAGGCGAGTTTTTCATGAAGAATAGCCCCCATCTCCTTCTTAGCCACCTGGGTCTCAGCAGACACGGCCTCCGAAGCAACAAACCCACTCCGCTCATTGTCAGAGCCTTCCTTGATGGGCGCATCCAGGGAGATTTCCCACCCATCCAGACGTTGGTCCATATCGGTCACTTCCCGCTCAGTAACGCCAAGCCGTTCTGAAAGCAATTTTGGCTTAGGATCGAACCCCTCGGATATGAGTTTCTGCTTTTCCTTTTTCAGTCTGAAGAAAAGTTTTCGTTGAGCCTGCGTGGTGCCGATCTTTACCAATCGCCAATTGTCCATAATGAATTTGAGGATGTAGGCTTTGATCCAAAAAGAGGCGTAATAGGAGAACCGCACCCCCTTATAAGGATCAAACTTCCGAACGGCTTGCATGAGCCCGATGTTCCCTTCTTGGATCAGGTCGAGGAGGTTTTGCATCCACACCCGCTGGAACTCCATGGCTATTTTGACAACCAATCTCAGGTTGGCAGTTGTCAGCCTGTAGGCCGCCTCACGATCTTCATGTTCCAAGACCCGGATGGCGAGTTCCTTTTCTTCTTCCTTTGAAAGGAGTTGATACTGCCCAATCTCCCAAAGGTATCGCTGCAATGGGTCATACTTAGCTATGGAGGACTCGGGTCGAGACTTAAGACTTCCGGATGTCGGGGTTTCTTCCTCTGACAACCGATCCTGGGCTTTCTGTTTGTTCAATGGCTTTTTCTTTTTCCTTTTCATGGATGGTTTTATCGACCAATCTGCCCCATGGCAGATGAAGATTTAGTAAGATATCAAATACAGTTATTTGCTTGACGATAAAGCTGAGAGTCGTTCCTTGGCTTTCCTGGCGCATTCGGTTTCAGGGTAACGATCGATAATCTCTTGGTATAACTGCCTGGCGTGTTCGGGGTTGTCCTGCAGCTCTTCCAGCTTCGCGGTGTCAAATAGTTGTTGCCCACCATTATTGCCTGAACAGCCTGACAATGCCGTTGCAAGAATGATCGTCAAAACCCATAGGATCTGTTTCATGACCTCTCCCATCATTGAGGTTGACAGCCAGCAGCTACCAATCAGTTTCTTCTATCACATGCCCTTATTTTGAGCAACAACCTAGCCTCCTGCCTTGGTTTTTTGACAACATGATGACGGGGCAGTCTTGTAAAAATTGAGCCGGGAGCAGCGGAGAACGATAAAAGCTGATGTATCTGGATAGTGCCCAGCAAGGCCTCCGAGAACGCCCCTCAGGAAAAAAGGGCCGTTTATGGATGGAAGCTACATCGGTAGAACCTGATCACAGGGGGTGGAAATCAGCTTGCAAGCAGGCTGGCATCAGTGTAAAGTCATTCCAAGATTTCAGCAACTTTTTGATTTCATGAGACAAGCGCCTGTAGCTCAGTTGGATAGAGCAACGGACTTCTAATCCGTAGGTCGGGGGTTCAAATCCCTCCAGGCGTGCCAAGAATTCCCTACATTTGAGCCATAAGTTGCGAGCTTGTCATTAAGCCATTTTGGCGCCTCCCCTGCACATGCCGGTTCTATTGCTTTTCCCCTTCTATTTCATGTTGAGCAGGCCGCAGGGCGGCACGTTAATACTCCCTCACCTTTTGGATGATTCCCTCCGCCTAAAGGTTCCCCTCATTGGTGCCGATAACGCGAATAAGGCCGGAAGGGTCTCCACCCTCCCAAAAACACACATCTGACGGGGAACAGCTTAGCAACATATCTTGACCCACCATCAGGAGGCCCTCCGGCCCTATATTTGTAAGGCGTCATTGGCCTTACAAATCCGTTTTTGGTAATTCCGGAATTGTAATTGAAGCCGCTCTAGCATGATACAGGCTGCCTATTTCATCCGTCGGAGAGCACATGCTATTTCTATTCATTTAAATGGGTTAGTTTAGATCACACCGGTTGGGCAGTGGAGCAAGGCGGCGTGGCATAGGGTTTGCTGAGATTCCTTGGCAAAGAGCAATGATATAGGCCCTATCCAGCTTGATGACAACCTGATGCAAGGGGGGGTGACGAAAGATGGCATACGAGCTCTGCACCACAATAAGTCACGATGTCGATCAGCACATGGATGAGATGGGCACCGACTTTGGAAAATGGGCTTGCCTGGCCAACTTTGTGGCAGGGGTGGATATGGCCCTGGAGTGGCTCACGGAAAAACTTGACAGGAAATTTGTCACAGCCATGGAGCGGTGTCGCAGAGAGGATCCAGACAGAAAGAGGGAAATGAATCTTCTCAAGAAAACAGTGCTTGTGCTGATGTGTGTGGGCCTTGGAATTACGGCCGTGTCCATTAAGGTTGCAGCAGACACGCAGATTCTCTACGGGCTGCTTGGATAGATTGGCCACAGGTCAGCACATGTTTTGAAGAGATAAAATGCCAAGCATTCAGAAAAACATCTATCCCCAGCAGAATTCCTGCCACCTTGTCAAGAAAGGTTTCGAAAAGAGGCTCTGCTTCTCACTGTCCAGGTATTACGGGACCGTCATTTACAGCTGGATAAACTGGTTTGCCATACTGACCGTCCAAGTCTACCGCAATGTTAAATTGATGGGGATTTGAAACGTATCTTTTTATTGAATATACTACAGATTTTGATGAAAAGACCCCTGTCCAGGCACGCAGTCCCCTTGGCTACCCCATGACAAGGAACGGGTAATGAAAAGGGCACTAGCAGTTTTAGGGTTGTTGACATTCTCCTGCCTCTTCGGAATCTGCCTTCTCTTCTGTGCCATCTCTGGAGCAACACAATTGTATGTCAGACTCTTTGGATAAGTCTCGTCCTAGCCCCCCTTACACATCATGCTTTTCGCGATCACGAGAAAATCGGATACATGAACCGATCAGTTCGAAGTGGTAGATGACCTGATTTCGCTTCGGAAAGAGACAACCGCCGAAAATCCTTGTCTGAAATATGGACGTGTGATATTTTTTACACATAGGCTGCGTTGACTGTGAAGCTCATATGAAGCGATCTATCTCAAAGAGAGGCCGTGCGATCGTGTATCACGGGGCCGGTCGGCGTTTTCCAGCCTGATATATCCTAGATGACCAATATACTTGCCATAGAAGAAAGTCGGCATTGGAGAGGCTTGCTCTCAGGGTCCCTCTCCCCGCTTTATAAAGTCAGCTATTGGCCTGACGGCAACGATATTTCTGCAAAGCTCCAACGCCAAAAGAGCGATGTCATCCTCCTTGACCTCCAGCTCAAGCAAGAAGACGCCTTTGGCCTGCTAAAACGCTTAAAGTCAATGGTTCCCAACACACCGGTCATCGCAACAAGTGAGACAGAAGAGTCAGAGCTGATTGTTAAAACGGTCAAGCAAGGAGCCTTTGATTTCGTTCCAAAGCCCTACTCAGCGGAAAGAATAAAGTTGGTGGTCGAACAGGCCCTGGAAGACCGCAGCCTCAGAAATGAAATCGATTATCTCAGACATGAACAGGACATCATCTACAGCTTTGACCGCGTTATCAGCCACAGCGCTGCCATGAGAGGCGTCATCGAGACTCTGGAAAAGTTTTCTGAAACAGACGCCACGATCTTAGTCACGGGAGAGACAGGCACAGGGAAGAGCTTTCTTTCTGGGACTATCCATTTTAACAGCAACAGACGAAAGAAACCTTTTGTCAAAATCAATTGTACCAATATACCGGAGACCCTGCTGGAAAGCGAGTTGTTTGGGCACCAAAGGGGGGCGTTCACGGGTGCCAATAAGACCCGCGTGGGCAGATTTGAACAGGCCAACGGCGGGACCGTGTTCTTGGATGAAATCGGCGAGCTGAGTTTAGACCTTCAGGCAAAATTGTTGCGAGTGCTTGACGAGAAGTCTTTTGAACGCGTGGGAGGCAACCAAACGATTGTCTCGGATGTGAGGCTCATTGCAGCCACCAACAGGGTTCTGGAAGAACAAGTGGCTGGCGGGAAGATCCGAGAAGATTTTTACTATCGCATCAATGTCCTAACCGTGCATTTGCCCCCCCTTCGGGAACGAAGAGCGTGTATTGAACCGCTTGCAAACCATCTCCTTGATAAAAGCTGCCGCTCTTTGAGAAAGAATATTGACGGCTTCTCCCCGGCAGTTATTGAGATATTCAAGTCCTATTCGTGGCCCGGCAATATTCGCCAACTTGCCAACACCATTGAAAGGGCTGTCATCCTCGAAGAAGGCCACATGATCGAGGAAGCAAATGTGTCGCTGCCGAAACCTGTTGGCTTACCGAAAACCGAATCCAAACCGCCTACAACACAGCCCCTCCAAGCACATGAAAAAGAAGCCGTTTTAAACGCCCTAAAAGAAAGCCTCTGGATCCAGAAGGACGCGGCAGAGCTCTTGGGTATTAGTCCTCGCGCCTTAAATTACAAGATAAAAAGGCTTGGCATCACCCATCCGCGGTGGCGAAAAAACAAGTAATCATTTCCATGCCCTCAGACGGCCTTTTGGTCTTCCTGTTGGTCCATTGTTTTTGAAAGCTTCTCCCCCCTTAAAGAAGTCTCCTTTGGGTGAACAGCCCATCCCTTTCAGTTACAGATGTGTAATATGAAACCTACTTCAAGTTACATCCTGTCCGCGAAATCCCATGTCAAATCTTAGGGTCAACACAGACCATTCATTAAATAGTTGCAGTAATTATATGATTTTACTGAGAGCAAGATAATCTTGTGATTGCGCGGCTTGCTGATTTTTCTTGTGGCATACAAGTTGCTATCACGTAAGACGTGTCCGTTCTTTGGATATGCTTAAGTAAACGTTCGAAAAAGGCATACCACCCGAAAGGGTGGGACGCAAAGCCACTGGCCTAAGTCCAAGGTTCTAAGGATAGGGCAGCAGGGCTGCCGAGCGGATGCGGCACCTCCGAGAAGCCGCGTTTCGCGCGGTGCAACCCGATCTGGAGGTGCTTTCATGTCGCCAGCGCACACAAGAAAACGATTCGGGGCCCCAGGGTCCTGGTTTTCTCCTCTCTGGTTTTTATGGCTTTTCACTTTCTCCTTGGTTTTCCTTGGTTTGCCCCAGCAAAGCTATGGGGTTGACGTCACATTGTCCTGGCAAGCGAACCAAGAACAAGACCTTGCCGGCTATCGGGTCTTCAACCGATTGCAAGGCCAGAATTACAATTACAATGCTCCAGCCTGGGAAGGTACGGATACAACGTGTACCATTTACGACCTTGATGACTATAG
>JASFPF010000091.1:0-5929 GCA_050116135.1 Deltaproteobacteria bacterium
CTTAAAGACGGTGACGAGGAGATCAAGGAGCTGGCAAGAGAAGATATCCAAGCTTCCACAGCACGCCTTGAGGAACTGGAGGGGAAGTTAAAATGGCTCCTTACACCAAAGGACCCCAATGATGAAAAGAATATCGTGCTGGAGATCCGGGCGGGGACTGGCGGTGAAGAGGCCGGGCTTTTCGCGGCAGACCTTTTCAAGATGTACTCCAAGTACGCGGAGCGTATCGGCTGGAAGGTGGAGGTTTTGAGCAAGCATGTCACGGGTGTGGGGGGCCTAAAAGAGATTATTGCCTTGATCAAGGGGAAGGGGGCATACAGTCGTTTCAAGTACGAAAGTGGGACCCACAGGGTCCAGCGGGTACCGGTCACTGAATCACAGGGAAGGATTCATACGTCAGCCGTGACCGTGGCCGTGCTGCCCGAGGCCGAAGAGGTGGATGTCAAGGTTGAGCCCGACGAGATCAGGGTGGATGTCTTCCGCTCCACTGGGCCTGGGGGACAGAGTGTAAACACCACAGACTCGGCCGTACGTATTACCCATCTTCCCACAGGACTGGTGGTGAGCTGTCAGGATGAGAAGTCACAGCACAAGAACAAGGCCAAGGCCATGAAGGTCTTGCGGGCTCGTCTCTATGACAAGATGGTTTCGGAGCAGAACGAAAAAATATCGGCAGATCGCAAGAGCCAAGTCGGCACGGGAGATCGCAGCGGGCGCATTAGGACTTATAACTTCCCTCAGGGACGGGCGACTGACCACCGGATTGGACTGACCCTTTATAAACTGGAGAGTATCCTCGAAGGAAATTTGGAAGAAATGATCGATGCTCTTGTAACCCACCACCAGGCCCTTGCTGTTCAGAATGCCGAGGCAGAGTCCAGGAATGCCGCCTGAGGCATGGACCATTCTAAAACTTCTCAAGTGGACCACCGCTTACTTTACATCCCACCATATTGAGCAGCCACGGGCCGCTGCCGAGATTCTTCTGGCAGACGCCTTGGGTGTCGGACGCGTTGATCTCTACATTCAATATGATCGCCCCCTGGATCTTCGGGAGCTCGTGGTTTTCAAAGGGCTAATCCAGAGACGAATTCAGAGGGAACCCGTGGCCTATATTGTTGGCGAAAAGGGGTTCTGGTCACTGGACCTGAAGGTGACACCTGATGTTCTGGTCCCCCGCCCTGAGACAGAGGTCTTGGTCGAGACTGCCCTTTCGATCCTACCGCCAGCAACTGCCTCAAAACCTTTTAAGGTATTGGATCTTGGAACCGGATCGGGGGCCATTGTACTGGCCCTGGCAAGGGAACGATTGGGCCATCGTTTTTATGCGGTTGATAACTCGCTGAAGGCCTTAGCCGTTGCCCAGGACAATGCCCGAAGGTATGGCCTTGAGGCAGCGGTCACTTTTTTGCTGGGGAACTGGTTTGACGCGGTGGGCGATCGACACAGGCATTTTGATCTCATCGTCTCTAACCCCCCGTACATTTCAAGCCGTGACTTGGAGAGGCTTCCTCTGGAAGTTTCACAATATGAACCCCGTGAGGCCCTTGATGGCGGCCCTGACGGACTGGATGCCATCCGGCTCATCATTGAAAGAGCGGCAGTCCACATGTCTCCAAGGGGGTGGCTGCTTTTTGAGATTGGCTATGATCAGGGGGCTTCGGTGCAAAGGCTCCTGGCAGCCTCGACGTCCTATGCTGACGTAACGGTGATAAAGGACCATAGTGGTTTTGATCGAGTGGTTCTGGCAAGATCAAAAGGGGCATAGACTTTTGACAGGATCTAGTCACCCATGTTATTGAAATCTTGGCACAAGGAGGAGACAAAATGGCTACAGAAAGAGAAAAAGCGGGCTTTCCGGTGATCCCCTCCGAACGAGAAGACGACCTCCACAATCTCGACTTTGCCCATTCGGCTGATCTTGTTCTCTTTGTGGCCGGCAACCAATTCATGGTCATGGAAGAACTTCTCCATGCCTTTCAGAGAAAGTACCCAGATATCACAGGGATTTTTTACGAAACCCTTCCACCGGGTCTGGAATTAAAGCAGATCTTGGCGGGTGGCGCGGTCTTTCGAGACGAGGTCATAGATGTGTTGGCTGACGTGTATGCTTCTGTGACCGAAGGGGCCATGGACCGTCTCGAAAAGGGGGGATTCATTTCAAAGGAGGATTATTTTTTGTATCTCCACAATCGGATTGTCCTCATGGTGCCAGAAGACAATCCTGCACAGATTGCGTCTGTGTCTGATCTTGGCGGCGAAGGGGTCCGCATTTCCCAGCCCAACCCCGAGTATGAAGATATCGCTCACTACATTGTGGAGATGTATCGTCAGGCTGGCGGGCAAGCCCTAGTGGACCGAATTATGGAACAAAAGCGCGCGGACGGCACAGCGATCCTGACAATTGTACACCACAGGGAAACACCATTGCGGATAGCGAAGAGGACAGTTGATGTGGGGCCTGTTTGGGCCACAGAGATCATACATGCTCGGCAGACGGGGCTTGCCGTGGATGTGGTCGAACCCGGAGAAGACCTGGACCAAAGGGACAGGATCAACTACTTTATTTGCCGCCTAAAAAATGCACCCCATCCCGGCAATGCCGAGAAATTCCTGGAATTCATAAAAACAGCCCCTGCCCAGGCTATTTATGAGGCCCATGGCTTCGTCCCTCATTTTGCAACTTCTGATTCGTAATCTTCAGAAGTCCACGGCATGTTGTTGGAAAAGCCTGAGACCATGAGGCATAAAGGAGAAATGATGGGGACGGAAGCAAAAGATCAATTCCTAGAAGAGGTTGACCAGGCGCTGCGTTCGATCAATGTAAGACTCAAGAAAGCCTTCTCCAGGACAGAAGTCCTCCTCAAGGAGCACTTCGAGGAAAAGCGAGAGGGTCAAGAATCCAATGACAAGCAGACAGAAGAAGGCTGACCTGAAGACGCTGACATGATGACCATCGCCTTTTCATCCCACCACGCGGAAGTCTTGCCTTTTGCGCGCCGGGAAATGGAACGACACCAGGTTATTGTTCTTGAGGAGCCGACGTCACCTAATTTTTCAGACATGCTGGAAGGCCGGCTTCCGATTGACGAGTACATGCTGGAGCTTGACTCCGGATTTCCTCAATTTGAAAAACGCATGTGTGCCATGCTCCGGGAACTGCATCACAGAGGCCGTCAGATCCTTCAGGTGGAACCCTATCTCGACAAGCTCCTTCGGATCCACGAGCGCTTTGCAGAAGGCGACAGGCCAGAAGAGGTGGTGAAAGAGCCCGATCTGGCAGCCGTTTACGCAGCGGAAAAGCGCGCGACAGGCGCCCTGCTCGATTACTATGTCGCCTCCTTAAAGGCATCTTTTGATCAAGTGGTGGAAGCGGTAAAGGCTTTTGCCGCAGCGGATGCTGATCGTCTGAAACTTCGGGAGCATTTGCGCGCTCAGGCCATCAAAGCAATGGTTTTGGATGATGTGGACATATACATTGAGGCCGGGTACATCCATTTCCCCTTGTATCTCTATCTCAAACGGGCGCTTGGGCCTGACTATAGGCTTCGGATCGCTTACCTTCTCGCACCCATCGTACACAGGCTCGGAGGGATCCGGCGGAATTTGGGCCCAGGTGACGTTCTCAGCCTGCATTATGCCCTGCATGGCGGCGCTCCCAAGGATGTTGCAAGCCTATTAGCGGCTCGGAGCCTCATTTATATTAAATTGGTTCAGAAAGATGAACTCCTACCCGGTGTGTCTGAGGCGCCCCATTCTGAGGATATGGTCAAGGTCAACGCGATGGTGGATGATCTGAGCTTTGATGATTGCCAAGTGGTTTTCGACCAAGTACGCTTGGCCAAGCGCGAGCGTGCCCTGGAGATCGTAGGGGCGTATCAGGCAGGGGTTCAGAAGGGGCTGAAAAGGGAATAGACAATTGATGGATTTCAGTGTAATGCTTAAAAGTTCAAATCACGCCATTGCCAGTAAATGCGGGCACAGGGCGGTTGTGCAAACAGTTATATACAGGTCGTACAGAGAACCGTCAGCAGGCAAACAATATGGTGCTCCCCGTAGTAAATAGGGGGGCAAAGGGATTGTTTAGCAAGGAGGAAGGCATGTCAGAGAAAGAGAGGTTTTTGAAATTCTTCGAGGAATTTGGGATCAAGAGTTCACCTGTGTCCCCCGAAGACGTTGTTCTTGAAATGGAACAAGAGGTGGCGTGGAAAAGTGCTCTGAGTGTGGGTCAGCTTTGGTTCTTGTTTGGCCAAGATAGTGAGTACCTGGGTTTGCTAAATGACGAGACCATGGACTTTGAGGCTAGGGGGAACTAGCCGCCCAGAAGATTATGTTTTAATGAAGCATAGGCGTACTAGGCGAGAGAGAGGGTGAGGGTGTCGGATCTGGCGTCTACCCGCTCAATCTTGACCTCGATGGTGTCCTGTGGCTTGAGGTCTGCACCGCTGTTTAACGGAAGGGAGCATTCCATCATATAGCTGGGTAAAAGCACGACGTACCTTTGGCGACGCTTGTCAAGGACCATGGCTTCTTCTTTATGTCCTACGAGATGTTCAAGGTATCGCAAAATCCAGTAACGGGTGCGTTCTTGCTGAAGCACTGCGATGTAACTCATGGGCTCCTCTAGGGCCTGGATGATGAATCTGAGCTCCTCTTCCGAATATGACCGCTCCAGCCCAAAAAGTCCCCTTAGTTGCCGCTGTGTCACTAGATCAAGGTATTTTCGTAAAGGCGAAGTCAAGGTGAGATAGCAATCCAGGCCAAGGCCCGCATGGGGCTGTGGCTCAAGGTCCAACACAACACGGCTCAGAAAACGGCGCTGTGTCCAGTTCTCATAGAGTGTGCCACTGCCTTCTTGAATGAGACGCTCACGGGGGGGCGATTGGCATCTGTAGATCACAGGCTGCCCGTTATCTCGAAGGAATCGAGCGGCCAGCCAATTGGCCATGATCATACATTCAGACACCATCATACGACTGGGGCTTTCGCGGTTTATCTGGGTCACTGAGATTTCCCTATCCCGGTCGACCCAAACGTTGATTTCAGGCAAGATGATTTGAAGCGCGCCGTTCTTTAGGCGGATGTTGCGAAATTTTTGGGCAAGCTCGTAGATGGCGCCTAGTTCTGGGTTCTCTTGTACCAACAAGTTGGCATTGTAGTAAGTGAGCTGTTGTTTTACCCGGATAATACTGGGGACTATTTCATAGGCGACCACGTTTGCCGAGACGTCAAGGTCAGCCATAATGCTTATGGCAAAACGGTCCTGTCCCTGTTTCAGGCTAAAGAGATCTTCTGCCAAAGTCGGCGGTAGCATGGGGATACGATCGTCGGGCATATATATGGAACTGGCGCGGCTGAAGGCTTCTTGATCCACCAGGCTTCCTTTTTCCACGAAGTGGCTCACATCGGTGATATGAATCCCCAACCGGTAGCCGTCTCCTTTGGGCTCAATACTGATTGCATCGTCAAAATCGAGCGTACCCTGGCCGTCGATGGTGAGCATGGAAAGATGAGTAAGGTCTCTCCGGCCGGCATCGGGCCTTGGCTTGGCGCCTTCGCGAATGAGGCGCTCTGAGGCCTTTATGACGGCCGAGGGAAATGAATGAGATACGCCAAACCGATGGAGGTTCAAATTCTCGTCCTCGGACCAGACTCCCAGTTTAACTAGAAGATCAAAAGGTCCCTCCTTTGGATCCAAGCCAGAGGATGAAACGATCTCCTTGCCGATCTTGTAATGAGGGCTATTTTTCCTGAAGAGATAGAAAGACCTTAGTATCTCGACAATTTCTTCTTTATCCGCAGGCGCCGGGGCGTGCTCACTTTCCATCACCTGCCGAATCCAACGGCTTCCTTCCGCAATGGTATGGGCCTTTTTAGCCTCTTGGGCAGCCTGTGCTGCAATCCGAGCCACTTGTTCCGGGCTATTTGG
>JASFPF010000092.1:0-5918 GCA_050116135.1 Deltaproteobacteria bacterium
GAGGACTCAAGGTCTTATCCATAACGCCTGATGAGAATCTTATCACCATCGCCAAGCAGATTTTGACCCTTACAGGAACGGCCTGTACGGAAAGCCCGGTTTTGCTGGCAGCCAACCGAGACCGCTCCAGGGCGGCTTCTCTGACCATTCCAGGCATCTTGATCTCACAGGTTAACGAAGAGAGGGCCTTGTTGCCACAAATGCCACTCCACCCCAGACTATGTCACTTCTTGAGGGAAAAGCAGATCCAGCCTTTGCAGATTAAACGGGTCGTTAAATGAGGGGTTAATGATGGTGAAGATCTCTGCGTTGTTTTTGGTTTGCTTGTTTACCTCTTTGTTCGCTGTTTCCTGCGCCACAGAGTCGGCAGCCATACGCAAGCAAAGAGCGGATGTCTACAGGCACCTTGGTGAAGGACACTTAAGAGAAAACAACCCCACGGCAGCCCTGGCAGAGCTCTTGAAGGCCCAAGAGATCTACGCCAAGGACCCGTTGCTCCACTACGACTTGGGCTTGGTATATTTTGTGAAAGAGGAGTTTGACTTGGCCATTGGCCATTTCAATAAGGCCGTGGCCCTCAAATCGGACGGCGTCTATTCAGACGCCCTTAACGCCAAAGGGAGGGTTTATCTGAGGCTCAAGCAGTGGGACAAAGCCATCGCCTGTTTCAACGAAGCCCTTGACAATTTGCTTTACGCCACGCCCCATTTGGCATTGAGCAACCTGGGTGAGGCCTACCGGGAGAAAAAGGACTATGAACAGGCCATCGATGCTTACGAAAAAGCCCTTCAGAAAAGCCCGGTCTTTCCCAACGCATATCGCGGCCTGGGGCTTGTCTACATGGAGAAGGGCAACTATGAGGCTGCAGTAACTTCTTTGGAAAAGGCGGTTCGATATGCTCCCCGCTTTGCCCGTGCCTATTATGATCTAGGTCGCGCCTACGTTGGAAAATACGACTTTCAGATGGCCATGTCTGCCTTCAAAAAGGTGGTGGCGCTGGCCCCCGACTCCCCACTGGCAGATAGGGCCTTGGCTGAAATCAGGAAACTCCAAAGATGACGGCTTCGTAGAAAGTCCATCTGCGGTGTTGTGCTTCATCTTTCGTCATTGCGACGTACCATGAGTACGCCTCATTCCTCAAGATTCGCCCGCCTTGCATATGAACTTCCTACTTTGCCGTCTATTGGATGGCCTCATGCGAAGTCATCAAGAATAGCGTTGCGGGTTACAGCATGAATGAAACATGGCCAGTGAGAAATGACTAGCGGGAGGATGGTGTTCTGATGCTTGCCCCAGGGTAGATGGCCTTATTATGGGCTGCGGTGACCAGGGCGGTGGCCGTGGTCTCTTCGGTATGTAAGATCAGGATTTTTCCAAAATCGACAGGCGCCAGAACAATAGAGTCCTTGCTCCTCCAGTCGAAAGATTCCTTGTCTTGGTAGTAAACGCTGTATGCTTGGCCCACCTTAACTCTGTCTTTTCGTCCCTTGTCGATAAAGACGACGTCTAGATCGCCGATCACCTCTTCACGTTCTTCGGCAACAATGATCTTGCCTTTGAGCCCCATCTCGCTATCGGTGAGCGTGATTTTTGGTGATCGCGCCTCATAGGGCATGAGCAAATCATTGATCTCTATATGCCGGAAAGATCGCACGACCTTGCCCATGGAAAACGTGGGCTCCACATCTGTGATTTTAACCACACCCACGATGAAATGCTGAACCCCCACAGCGGCTTTGGTTTTCGGGTCCCTCACCGGCTCGAATGTCCGATACACGGTGAAACGATCCCCTGGCACAAAGGTCACCCCCTCGGCAGGACGAACATAGACCACATCCCCTTCACTGATCAAGACCTTGCCTTCCTTGACCTTGAAGATGGTGCCCAACGGCGTCACGGCATCCTTTCTCACGAACCCAATGCTGTCAATGTCGGCATACAGGTAATGGGGGGGGGCTTGGGATTCGACTTTGGGCGGGGCTTCGGGTGTTAGTCTTGCCTTGGAAACTGTTTCCGTGCCCTCACGGCTAAAAATACGAATACGGCTTCCCGGATAGATCCAGTGAGGGTTGGCAATATAGTCGTTTTTTTGCCACAGATCCGGCCATACCCAGGGAGAATCATAGAAATGCTGGGAGATATCCCAGAGGGTGTCCCCCTTTTCAACGGTGTAGTAAAGCCCTGACTCAGGCCGGAGGACCTCCTCAGCAGAGTCCTGGGGATAGGCGCTTGCAGGGTTCAGCCAGCCCGCTGCCATGGTCATGCAAAGCAAACCCAATATGTTGACAAGCGTTCTTCGTGTCATCGATTGATCCACCTACCGTGCCTCTTGCAGCTCAACAATGGTTGGTGTGACAAAAATCAACAACTCTTTGTCTGTGGTGTCTTTGGCTTCGGACTTAAAAAGCCATCCCAATAAGGGAAGCTTGGAAAGGCCGGGCACGCCCTTGTTCGAGAGCGTCTCCTCCCTCGTGATGATCCCGCCGATGACAATGGTGTCTCCATTGTTGACCATCAATTCGGTGCCAGCCTCCTTTTTATCAATGGCCGGTGCGCCTTGGACCACAATCGATCGGTCCGGCGCGTCTTTCTTGGCAATGATTTTCATGGCAATGCGGCGGTCCATGGTAATATGGGGGGTCACTTCCAATCTGAGAACCGCTTTTGCCCACTTGAGGCTGTAACTTCCCTCTTCCAGGACCTGGTAAGGGATCTCAAGGCCTTGTTCTATATAAGCCTCTTTATTGTCCAAGGTGAGTATCTTGGGCGTCGATATGATCCTTCCCTTTCCTTCTTCCTGCATGGCGAGAAGATTCGCGTTAAGCGTGAACTCAGCAGATCCGAGTCTTTGGAAGGTAAACCCGATCCCGCTTGTGGCGGCTGCGGGCGGCAGTATGACATTATAATCGCCAAGCAGGCCACCGTCCCATCTCTGCGTGGTGGCGCCACCCACGCCAAATCCATCCCCGTCCTCGTATTGCGCCCCCCACATGATGCCGATCTCCCGGGAAAAGTCGGTGTTGGCCTCTACAATGCGGGCCTCTATGACCACCTGGGGGGTCACCACGTCCAGCCTTTTGACGACGTCTCGAGCATTGCCTACAGCAGCTCGTACGTCATTCATGATGATCATATTGGTCCGTTCATCAACGCTGATCTTGCCACGGGGAGACTTGATCTCCACCAAGTGCTTCTGAATGGTTGCCGCCTCGGCATAATTAATGGGGATATATTCCGTCATTAAGGGCTCTTGCTCTTCAGCCGTCTGTTCGGCCTGCATCTTGGCTGCAAGGGCCTTGTTTTCTGCCTCTAAAGTCGAAAGCCTGGCAATGCGAACGATATTTCCCTCAACAACGGTCCCGAGCTTGTTCATCTTCAGAACAAGATCCAACACCTGATCCCAGGGGACGTTGACAAGCTTTAGGGTGACCTTGCCTTTCACATCATCGCCTATGACGAAATTCTTGCCGCTCACCTCATGGAGGATTCGAAAGATGTTGTGAATGTCCGCATCTTGGAAATCCAGGGATATTCTTTCCCCAGTAAATGCTTGGCCTGTTTCGGTAACGGTGGGCTTTTCAGGTGGCTGAGCCACTTCTCTAACAACCGCTGCCTCTGTTTCTTTCATGGCCTGTACCCATGGGGGGCGTTCCACCTCAGGCATGGGCCGCCAAGGCTCAGAAGAGGCATCGAAGTCGATAAAACAAAGCCCCCCGTCTTGCTGGACCTTATAAGGGACCGCCTCTCGGAATTCTATGGCAATGATGGCAGTATCGCCCATGTTGGGAGTTTGTATGGGAAGAACCCGGTCAATGGCGCTCTTGAATCGGGTGGTGATGAGAGGACGCTTTTGAAATTCAGGAAGCCTCGCGTCAAAAACCTTGAACAGGAGCCTGTTGTCTGAAGACCTCTGTGTTTCGTAGCGCACCTTTTTCGTGGTTCCTACGATAAGGCGAGACTGACCCCTTTCAAGCATTTCGAACTCGATACGGTTAACCCACGCCAGCCCCTTGTCCTCCTCAGCCACTTTCTGTGGTTCAGCCTCTGGCTTAGGCCTTTCCGCTACCTGTACTTCAGGTTCAGCCTTAGGTTTAACTTCAGGTTCAGCCTGCCTGGCGACTTCGATCGGCTCTTCAACTGCCGGCTTTTCAACTGCGGTCCCTTCCTCGGACATGGCCACGGGCCTCTTGAAACTCACTAGGATTCGATTGTCAGCCCGGGTCACTTCATACGGGACATCTTCGTTCAATCGGACCTCAATCCTTGAAGAAGGCCTTTCCCTCTTAAGTACAGAGGTCTGAATAGACTTAATCACCGAGCTCTCTGGCGTGTAGCTCTCTTGAATCCCCTCTAAACCCGTATCTGGCAAATAGAGGACGACACCAAGCGGGAACTGATGCTTCACTGCCGTGTAAGTGAGCGGCTGATTAGCGTATAGCGTCAACAGGGCTGTCACTTCGTCTTCAGAAACGGCAATACGGTGCACCGTCTTTGTCTGAGCAGCGGACTCAGGCGGCGGAGCCTCTGCCGGTTTCGCAGGAGGCTTAGAGGCACAACCCACCATGACAAACAGAAGGGCAACCGTAAACAGCGAGCATCGTACTTTCCAAAGGTCTTTATAGTTGGCAATCATCTTAACCATCTCCAACTTTCTTCTGAAGTTTTAACTCCGTGGCCTGAAGCTTCATTTCACCTGAAAGAAAATCCTCGACTTCCTCTTCCACGACGACCTTGTCCTTCAGGATTCGTTTGACGCGCCCAAAATTTTGGCCAATGTATGTGCCCTTGGAAATAATGTATCCCTTGCCAGAGGGTTCCTCCACCAGCGCCTTATTCCCCTCACGAGACAGGACAATGCCGACAAGCTTGAACTGGCCCAGGTCTACCCTTTGAAGGGGCGTAAGAGGCAGCCTTTGCCTCTTGACCTTCTGCTGGGCCGGTACGAAGCGTTCAGTTACTTGGGCAAAAAGGGGCCTGAAGGGATCAGCTTTTCCCGTGGGGTCATAGAAGTATGTCGGCTTTTTCCCAACGCTGCTGACGAGCTGCGGACTGCTTGATTTGTCCGGCTGGATCAATCCTTTTTTTTCAGGTGCCGGCGGCTCCAACTTGGTTTGTTCAGAGGGGGGCTGGACCGGGTCTTTTCCCTCGGGAACCGCCGCCTTGGCCGTCTGCATCGATTTCACTGCCGCAGCCCCTGGTTTCTGGGGCGTGGCAATCTTTTTCCGCAGCTCCAGAGGCTGTCTGGAGGTCTCAGACTCGGGACGATCACCGCACCCTGCAGCCGGCAGCACCAAGAGCATCAATCCAAGGAGCCAATTGCGAGAAGTGGCCGCTATCTTCATTTCAGCCCTTTATCCCCTATCCAGCCTTCTTCGATTTTCCCTTTGCGGTTGTTGTTTTTGCCGCTTCCACAAATCGGAATGTCGTCGCTACACATGATGTCTGCAAGTCGCCTTCGGCCCCCTTGGAACCTTTTGCGCCCTTAACGTGCAGGTCAGAAATATTGACAATTCTTGACAGTCTGGCCACTTTGTCGAAAAACAGAGCCAGGTTGTGATAACCGCCTATGACATCGATTTTTACTGGAATCTCGGCATAGAACCCCTTCAAGATCTCTGGCCCCGGCTGAAACAGAAGGAATTCTAGGCCCGAATGTCTGCCCGATTTTGATATGGCCTCCAAGAGGCTTGGGATCTCCTTCTTGTCCGGTAAAAGCCGAAGAACCAGTCTAAACTTCCCCTGGGCCTCTTTGTACTGCTGTTCATACTTGTCCAGGTTTTTTGCCGCAGCCTTGGCCTTGGCCACCTTGACCTGTAGATCCTCATAGTTTTGTTTCAGCTCACTGATTCTGCCGGATTTTGGCATATAGATCAGATAAAAATAACCCCCCCCAAGAAGGAGAAAGGTGCCTACACAGA
>JASFPF010000093.1:0-5908 GCA_050116135.1 Deltaproteobacteria bacterium
GGGGACCTTGAGAAAACCGAGAATCTCGCTCTGAAGGGCTTCCTTAAGCTCTTCGGGGTTGCTCAGGTCTTTTCTCTCAACTTTTTCTCGCACCTTTTCAATTAAGGCAATGGTGGTTTGCACGCCTAGATCCGAGGTGATAAGAATCTCCTCGAGCTCTTCGAGAAGCGCCTCATCGATCTCCTTTTTCCCAAGCAAGAGTTGGTCCACACGGCTCACAAAACCTTGTCGTGTCTTGGAAAGGCGATTTCTGAGTCTCCGAAAAAAGCCTTGCTTTTCCGCCTCAGGGACCCCTGTTGCGTCCACAGGCTCAACGGCCTCCCGAACGTCTTCGCCTTTCCGTGCAGTCTCGGGTTCTAGGCCTTGGGCGACGGATTCGAGGGGCTCTTCTTGCGATTTGTCGACCGTTTGTTTTTTCTTCTTAAACCATTTCAAGGCGATGCACTGTTTCTGCTTCGGGTTGCTGCAGTATCGGCGGGTTTTGTCTTGTCAGGTTCAGCGAGACAAGCTTAGACACTCCTTTTTCTTCCATGGTCACGCCAAAGAGTGCCTCCGCCATTTCCATGGTCTGTTTGTTGTGGGTCACCATGATCACCTGAGACTGCTTCCCGATCTCTTCAAGAAGATGGATAAAGCGAGACACGTTGACATCATCTAGGGGCGCGTCAATCTCATCAAGGACGCAAAATGCGGTAGGCTTGATCAGGAAAAGAGAGAAGACCAGGGAAATGGCTGCGAGCGCCTTTTCTCCGCCGGAAAGAAGACTCATGCGCCTCAACCTCTTGCCTGAGGGGCGGACGAGGAAAGAAACCCCAGATTCCAGGGGCCGCTTCGGGTCGGTGAGCACCAGGCTGGCCGTTCCTCCCTCGAAAAGCTTGGGAAAAACCTCTTGCAGTTTTTCATTGACCGCCTTGAAGGTCTTCATGAACTGTTTCAAAGAGACCCGGTTGATCTTTCGGATAACCCGATGCAGGGTTTCCACGGCACCGATGAGATCGTCGCGCTGCTCGGTAAGAAGGCGGTATCTTTCGTCCAGGGTTTCGTATTCCTGAATGGCTGTGAGGTTGACGTCTCCAAGCCTAGCCATCTTTTCCCGGCATGTGGCCAAGGCCCTTTCTGTTTCTTCTGGTGAAAAGTCTTGCGCGTCGTATTCCCGGGCCCGTGTTTTGATATCTTGATGGTAACGTTCCTGAATGCGGTCAACCAGATGCTCACATGTCATCCGCCTTTGCGACTGTGCCAGTTCGAGCTGTTGTATCTTTTGGAGGGTCTCTTGTTGTCTTGTCCTAACTTGGGCAAGAGCCTGATCACTTTCTTGCAGCGCCCCTTCAATGGCCCCATACTCGAGTTCACTGTGAGCCAGCCTCTCTTTCATCATTTCCAGCTTAGTATACAGATCGTCCATTTTGGCTTGACCACTTGTCAGGGCATTCTCGGTGGCTATTCTATCTTCCTTCCTTTGCTCTTGCCCTTGTTCCAACTGGGTTAGTTTGTCCTGCCAGTCCTGTTGAAAAGCCTTTAACCGTTTTAAGGTATTTACTGCACTGTCGTATTCTGCTTGCAACGCCGTCCATTTCAGCTTGCGCTCCACCACCCTTTCGTGGACCCCCTCCATATTTTCGGAGATTCTCTTAAGTTCAGCATTTGTTTGTTCCATGGTTGATTCTTGGGCCTCAACCTCTTTTGCCAGGTTGGTTAGAACCTCCTCATACCTTGAAAACTCTTGCTCTGCATCCGTCCGCTCTCCAGCTATTTGTTGTGCCTCAAGGTCCAGGATTTCCAGGTGGCGATGGGTGTGTTTGAGTCTTTCCTGAAGGCGGTACAGCTGCCTTTCAAGCTCAATAAGTTGTTGACTCTTTTGGGTTTGAACTTGTTTGGCCTTCTGAACCGCTGTCTCCAATGTTACGGCTTCCATTTCCAGCTCGTTCTGCTTGGCCTTGGCCGTCGCCACAGATGTATCCAACTGCGAGAGCTGTGCCGCCAGATCCTTGACTTCCTTCTTCTTGGCAAGGATGCCAGATTGGCCGTCCTTTGTCCTTCCGCCTGTCAGGATGCCCTGAGGGCACACCCGGTCTCCTTGTGGTGTGACGATAGTCTGGGGCAAGGGATGCTTGTCCCACTGACGTACCGCCTGTTCAAGGTCTTGTGCAATCGTGACGTGACCCAGAAGGGCCTGGAAAAAAGCTTCATAGCCCTCCTGAATGTCCATATGATGTATGAGGCAATCTTGCTCGTGAGTGTTCGGTCTGTTGCCGACACCCTCCAGAGGCCTCACCGTCTCCATGGGAATGAAGCTCCCCCGACCCCCTGAGTGGGCCTGAAGGAAATCGATGGCCCCCATAGCCCCCCGCTGGTCTTTAACAATCACGTATTGCAAAGTTTCACCCAGGGCTGCCTCCACGGCGTCCTCATAGGAGGGTTCGGCCTCGATAACATCAGCCACAAGGCCACAGATGCCGAGACCTTCAAGATTTCGGGACTTCCATTCGCTCATAATCACCCGAACGCCTTGCCTGAACCACTCATAATTTTCATCCATCTTCTTGAGCGCCCCATAGTGGGATCGAACCTTTTGCCGTTCAACTTCTGCAGCTTGCACCTTTCGGACTTGGTGGCTAAGGGCCTGACGATTCTCTCCAAGGCGTTTCTCATAAGATTTAAGGGATTTCACTGTCTCATTAAAGCTTTTCTTTAAGTTTTGATGGTGATCCTCCGTGTTGGCCATCTCCTTGGTGAATTCAGCGAGTTCTTTCTCGGTCTGACCTTTTTCCTTCTCGACTTGATCCAGCCGCTTTGACAGGTTTGCCCTGAGATGGGAGGTGTTCTCCAGGGTGTTCTGGTATGTTGCCTTTCGGCTTGCCAGGTTGATCAGTTGCCCCTTCTTGGTTTCAAGGTCTTGGCTCAGTTGCTCAAACCGCGCCTTCAAAGCCCTCTCGGCCACGGCTTCTTGGTTCAAGGTTTCTTCAGTTTTTTGAATGTCTTGCTGAAGATCACACTTTTTTTCCTCCAGGCTGCGGCATTCTTTGATGGTCTCCTGGTTTTTGTCCTCAATTTCTTTGAGCTCGGCCTTGAGTTGATCAATTTCACGGATCAAGCGCTGGAGATCTTTCTTGTGATGTTCCATGTCCCCCTCCAACTTGTCCATGAGCCGTTGGAGGTTATACGCTTGGGCCTTTTCCTCGGAAATACGTTCGTGTTTGACTGCCCGTTCATGTTTGACCTGCTCCATAGCGGCGTCTAATTTGGCCAGTTCAGATTCATGCTTCAAATCTGTGTCCCGTAAGGATTTCAGCAGGTCTTCGGTTTCTTTCATCTCAGCGCCCACCACCTCATACTGATAGCCTGCAAGCCTTATTTCCAGATCTTCAATCTGTTTCTCATAGGCCTTGTAACGCTCAGCTTTCTTGGCCTGGCGCTTCAGACTGTTTATCTGGCGCTTGACTTCGGCAATGACATCATGCAGACGCAATAAATTGTGCTGGGTCCGCTGTATCTTCTGGAGGGCTTCTTTCTTGCGGCTCTTATAGCGGGTAATGCCTGCTGCTTCCTCGATGAAAAAGCGTCGTTCTTCGGGACCAGCATCAATGAGTGTTCCGATCCTTCCCTGTTCAATGATGGCATAGGTCCTGGCCCCAACACCCGTTCCCATCAACAGGTTCTGGATGTCTTTAAGCCTGCAGGGCCGCTTGTTGATAAAATAACCACTTTCACCGGAACGGAACAGGCGCCGACTAACCATGATCTCGGAAAAGTGTCGGTACTCCTCAGGCGTGTTGCCGTTGTCGTTGATCAGTGTGATGGCCACCTCCGCCCTATTTAGGGGCCCCTTTTTCTCACTACCCGAGAAGATCACATCTTCCATAGACTGGCCCCGGAGCTGTTTGACGCTTTGCTCCCCCATGACCCAGCGGAGGGCATCTACGATATTGCTCTTGCCACAGCCGTTAGGGCCCACGACGGCACAGATCCCTTGGGGAAACTGTAGCGTCAGATTGTCTGCAAAGGACTTGAACCCAACAACATCTAAATTTTTGATTTTCATAATAAAATCCTCTATACGCCTATCCCTGTTTGATACGACACTGACAGTGCTGTTGAAAATTAACAAACGCAAAAGGGCTTGTAAAGAAAAAAATACTATAAAATGTATGTCTTAGCTAGAAAGATACAACATATGGGGTTGTTGTCTTCTGCTTGAGACATCTTTGTGGCAGATCACCAACGAACACGCAGGCCCACGGCCATGTCCACCGGAGACAATCCATTCTTACTTTGAGAGCTTTTCATAACCTCGGAAAGCGATAATTAGGAGATTTTTGGGGCACCCGTCTGGGCGAAACGAGCAGCCCTTTGCGGGTGGAGACTCATTTTCTGGTTTGTTCGGGAGGGACTATTGTCATTTCGCGGTGATTGGGTTATTTTAATCCATGATAGAATCTTTTTTTGATCCTTTGACAGCAGCCAACAAACAGACGGCCTCGTGAGAGGCCGTCATTGTCGAGTCAAGAACATGTTCAACTTTCGTTTTGGAAGACGCCTTGCCATGGATGAAAAGACTTATGATTTTCCGCCCTTTAGGCCTCCTAGCGAAGCCGACAGCCTCCTTTTGAGGGTGACCCGCGGGTGTCCGTGGAATCGGTGCGCTTTTTGCCCTCTGTACAAGGATATCAGGTTTGAAAAGCGCGCAGTGGAAAGGGTGAAAGAAGATATTGACACGGCCGAGGCATATACCGGAGGAAACGTGGAAACCGTGTTCATTGGGGATTCAGATAGCCTGGTCATCAAGACGGACGAACTGTGTGAAATCCTCGGTCATCTTTATGACGCCTTTCCGTCCCTGACCAGAGTGACAAGCTATGCGCGCGCCCAAACCTTGAAACGCAAGTCCCTTGAGAGCCTAAAAAAAATAAGAGATGCGGGACTGACGAGGCTTCACATTGGTCTGGAGACGGGCAGTGCCCGTATCCTGGCTCAGATGAAGAAAGGGGCAAGCCCTGAAACCATGATCCTGGCCTGCACCAAGGCGAAGGATGCCCGATTTGAAGTCTCCCTTTATGTCCTGGTGGGCATCGGGGGCGAGGCGAACTGGCAGGAACATGCATCAGAGACCGCCAAGGTGATTAACCAGATCGACCCTGATTTTATCCGGGTCAGAACCCTGGTGCCGCAACCCGGTACGCCGGTGTATGAGTGGTGGCAGGAAGGCAGCTTTCAGATGCCAGGCCCGGAGACGATCTTGAGGGAACAAAAAGCCCTCATTGAAGATCTTTCAGTCACATCTCAGTATCTTTCAGATCATATTTCAAATTATGCCCCCATCAACGGGGATCTGCCGGCTGACAAGACCGCCATGGTTTCAACCATCGAAGAGGCCCTGGAGAGGGTATCAAAAGACGATATGTTCAGGGCCGACCTTGAGAGAATGCAGCACCTTCGAAGACTTTAAAGGGGAGAAAAGCATCTGATGCCTATTTACGATTATGAATGCGCCGACTGTGGGTTCATTTTCGAAGTGATTTCTGATGGGCGTGGTCACCCACCCCTTTGTCCGAGTTGTGGGGGGGGGCAGGCGAAGAAGCTCATGGCGGCCCCGGCTATCCATATCAAGACAGATCGTGCCACGGCTCGCATTGAAAAGAGGGTCAAGGATTACTTGAAGGATGGCAAGATTTCAGATGCGACCCGTTTTGCAGACAAAGCCCGGTCCATGGTCAAATCCGAGAAGGTGAAACGCATAGCGGACAAGCTTCATGAGAAAACAGGTAACTAGTGCCCATCCACGAAGGCCCAAGAAGGAGTTGGGCACTGGTGGCAGTTTCCAATTCAGAAATGAGCATTTTTTCGCAAGGTCAAGAAAATCAAGGGATTGCGCGGAGGCGTACCGAGGTACGTCGCACAAGCGATCCCG
>JASFPF010000094.1:0-5869 GCA_050116135.1 Deltaproteobacteria bacterium
AACTGGTCATCCTGCGGGCTGCGATCAACTATGTGGGAAACACGTCCATGGAAGTGGGCGTACGGGTTGAGGCCGAAGACCTCATGACAGGCGACGTGCGTCATACCAACTCTGCCTACCTGACTCTGGTCTCCTTGGGAGAAAACCGCAGACCCATGGCTGTTCCCAAGATTGTGCCGCAAACCGACGATGAAAAGCGGCGGTTTGAAGAGGGAAAAATCAGGGCCCAACGGCGAAAAGAGTTAAGAAAAAAACGGAGTAAGAAGTAATTTGTGTCCCCCGCGCAGGGCAGGTCAAGGAGGCGCGGCCGACGAACCTTTGAAGACCCTGCAGCAAGCTGCAGGGAATCTTCGACCGTAAAGAACAATACTAATTTTATATACGCTCGCTAACCCCGCTGCAAGCAGCGGGGAATGCGCTCGCTTAATCGGTTCAAGATGCCAACAGCCATGTTTGAAGACATCATAAGACATGTCCAGGTGTGTATTCCCTTTAGGCTCCTCAAGGAAAGCTATCTCCCCCTGGTCCTTGAAAAGAGGCTCAATCCTGAGATTGGAATCAATGGGGAGGTCATGGACACCCACTCCAGGAAAGCATTTGCAGACATAGCCGCCATCCTTCACCAAGAAGGCCTTTCCATTACCCTGCACGGACCTTTTTATGACCTCGTACCAGGAGGCATGGACAAAAAGATATTACAAGCAAGTCGAGAGCGACTAAGAGAAGCCTTTGAACTCATCCCCATATTTGAGCCCATGGCCATGGTTTGCCATACAGGGTATGATAGAAAAAGATACTATGAAGCCCAGGACGCTTGGCTTGAAACGGCCATTGAGACATGGGCGCCCCTGGTCAGGGGCCTCCAAGGCACGGCCACGACCTTGATGTTGGAGAATGTTTATGAAAGAACCCCCAGGATGCTTTTTAGACTGCTCAAGGGATTGCATACAAACAAGGTGGGCTTTTGTTTTGACACCGGTCACATGAGCGCCTTCTCTGAAACGGACATGGGAGACTGGCTGAAGGTCCTTGGACCTTTTGTCAAAGAACTCCATCTTCACGACAATGACGGGAGCTGGGATGACCATTGGGCCATTGGTCAGGGCCATGTCGATTTTGAGACCTTGTTCAAGTATGTGGAAGACAGTCACCTCAGGCCCATCATCACCCTGGAGGCGCACAAAGAGGCGTGGATCTGGCAAAGCTTTGAGGCCCTGTCCGCATCGTCGCGTTTTCGTCGCATTGTCTCCAATGATTAGGGACCTTTCACTCTGGGCCCCAAAAATGTTCACGGAGTGAGTAAAATCGACTTTTTGCGAAACCATCACATATGAGAGTCGCTACGGACATTGGGGGCACTTTTACGGACGTCGTTACCCTGGACGGCCAAGGTATCCAGGGCTGGAAAGTCCTTTCCACACCAAAGCGCCCTGACCAACCCGTCACCCAAACCATCAAGACCCTGCCGACCATCGCCTCTTTCTCCCACGGCACCACGGTGGCCACCAATGCGCTGCTGGAAAGAAAGGGGGCAAGAGTCGCTTTTGTGACCACCCAGGGCTTCAAAGACCTCCTTTACATTGCCAGGCAGAAAAGACCGAGGCTTTACGATTTTGATTGCACGCGGTCAAGGCCCGTTGTGGATCGCAACTTATGCTTTGAGATCCCCGAGCGCCTTGCCTCTGATGGCGCGGTGATCCTGCCTTTGTCTCAAACCCATGCCGATGTCCTGGCCGACACCATCATAGAGGCCGGGGCAGAGGCCGTGGCCATCTGTCTCCTGTTTGCCTACAAGAACCCGGCCCACGAGATCCTTCTCGAAAAGACGTTCAGGATCAAAGGGCTTGCTGTGTCCAGGTCGTCTGAGATCGTGCCTGAGTTCAGGGAATTTGAAAGGGCCTCTACTACATCCATTAACGCCTTTGTGGATCCTATCGTCTCGGATTACGTTGACAAGATACGAAGGACACTCCATCAGGCCGAAGGGCCTCCGGACTACGACATTATGAAATCAGGGGGCGGTGTGGTCGCATCCGGTGAAATCTACCCCGTGGAAATGCTGCTATCAGGGCCGGCCGGCGGTGTGTCTGGCGGTATCCTTCTCGGCAGGCTGATGGGAAGACAACACTTGACCACCTTTGACATGGGGGGGACCAGTGCGGACTTCTCAGGTATCGTAGATAACACCCCATTATGGACGGACGAAGGAAACATAGACGGGCTCCCCATCAGGATTCCCATCCTGGATATCACTACCATTGGGGCAGGCGGGGGATCCATTGCCTGGATAGATCGGGGTGGGGCCATGCGCGTAGGACCTGAGAGCGCCGGTTCCGACCCGGGTCCGGCGTGCTATGATCGAGGGGGCAAACTGCCAACCGTGACAGACTCAAACCTTCTTTGCGGGTTGCTTGCCCCTGGATCCTTTTCAGGTACAGGCATGACTCTCAATCCAGACAAAGCGAGCCAAGCCTTTGCCCCCCTGGCAGAATCAGCAGGCCTCAGTCTGGAATCGTGTATTCTGGGCGTTCGCTGCGTGGTGAATGCCAACATGTTGCGAGGCATCCGCAGGGCCACAGTGGAAAAGGGTATTGATGTGAGAACCGGCGCCCTCCTTGCCTTTGGAGGTGCAGGCCCTCTTCACGCGGCGGAACTTGCCATAGAACTGGGCATCAGAGAGGTCCTTGTTCCTCCCATGGCCGGCATGTTTTCCGCTTTGGGTATTCTCCTTTCAGACGTTAGGCTCGACTTTGGTGAAACCCTTCTGATCCCATGGGATAGGAGGCGTCAGGAGACCGTGGAGAAAACATTGAGTCGGTTTAGACAACAGGCCGTCAAGTCCTTCGAACGCCAGAGGGTCAATCCCAAGGACGCCCGGTTCAGACCCACCTTGGATTTGCGCTTCGAGGGGCAAAGCTTTCATCTGTCTGTCCCTTACGCAAAGGAAGCCGATATGGTGGAAAGATTTCACCAGGCCTTCAAGACGCGTTACGGGTACGCCCTAGAAAAGGCATCTCCTGTGGAGGTGGTGGCGGTGAGACTCTCAGCCACGGCTTCAAGGGGGCCGGTCGCCTTGCCAAGAGTGGAAGAGACGACCCCCTCCCCGCCCACTGACCAAAGAAAAGTCCTGCTGTCGTCGGGCTGGCATGTTGCCCCTGTCTATCAACGGAAACAGCTTTGGAGGTCTTTTAGAACCCCGGGGCCCGTGATCATTGAAGGTGAGGGCTCTACCGTGTTTGTGCCACCCGAGTCTGAGGTCTCTTTAGAAGAAAACAGTTGTCTCAAAATAGGGGTCGGATGATGGCTCTGCTTGACCCCGTCACCCTGGAAGTCTTTAAGCATCTCATTTTGGCCATCCCTGAAGAGATGGGAGCGAATCTGAGGCGCACGGCCTTTTCCCCGAATATCAAAGAGCGCCTTGACGAAAGCTGCGCGTTATTTGATGCCAAAGGCCGCCTCATTGCCCAGGCCGAACACATCCCCGTGCATCTGGGGGCCATGCCCTCGGCCGTGGAGGCTGTTGCCGCTGATTTTCCCAGGCTGAATCCAGGTGATCAGGTCATCGTGAATGACCCCTATCGGGGTGGATCACATCTACCGGACATCACCCTGATTGCCCCCTTCTTCTGGGAAGGAAAGCTCAAGGGATATGCTGTCAATCGTGCCCATCATGCGGATGTTGGCGGCAAGACTCCCGGCTCCATGCCAGGCTTTAGCCGCACCCTTTCTGAAGAAGGCATTGTTATCCCCCCTACCCTATTTGTTGAGAAGGATCTCTTACAAAAAAGCGTTCTGAGGCGCTTTGAGGAAGAAACCAGAAACCCCGCCGAGCGGATTGGTGACTTGAATGCCCAGGTAGGGGCCAACTGCCTCGGGGTGTCCCGATGCATGGATTTTATTCGCCGCTATGGTGAGAATGCCTTTGATGAATTTGTAACGGCTATTATCGGATACAGCAGATCAAGCGTCAGCGCCCATCTTTCGGCCCTTCCTGACGGCAAGGGTGAGGCAACCGATTATCTGGATGGTTTAACGAGTCCCCTTCCCATTAAGGTCAAGGTGGCGCTTCAGGGGGCACGATTCGAGGTCGACTTCACGGGCACCGCAGCCCAAATCCAGGGTAATGCCAATACGCCCATGAGTGTCACTCGGTCAGCGGTCTACTATGTTTTAAGATGTCTTCTGCCTGCAGATATCCCGCCAAACCATGGGTGTTATGACGGTGTCCGTGTGATTGCCCCGGAAGGTTCACTGCTTAACCCGCGGCCCCCTGCAGCCGTCAGCTCTGGAAACGTAGAAACCTCCCAAAGGATCGTGGATGTGATCCTGCTTGCCTTAAAAGATCTCCTTCCTGAGCAGATCCCAGCCCAGGCACAGGGCACCATGAACAACCTTGCCATCGGGTGGGGAGGAAAAACCTACTATGAGACCATGGCAGGCGGCATGGGCGGAAGCCCGCAGTGCGACGGTGCCAGCGCGGTCCAAGTCCATATGACCAACACGGCCACGACCCCCACCGAAGCCTTGGAAAGCGCCTATCCGGTGCGAGTCCTCAAGACAGAACTCAGAGAGGGATCGGGTGGCTCAGGGACTCATGCGGGTGGGATGGGCCTTTCCAGGGAGATTCTACTTCTGGAAAACGCTGTGGTATCTATTCAATCAGAAAGAAGGCGCTTTGCTCCCCGAGGTTTGGCCGGAGGCCGGGACGGCAAGTGTGGATCAAATCACCTAAGGCGCATTGACGGCACTGAGGTAGACCTGCCCGGGCGTTATACCGGCGAGGTTCAAAAGGGTGAAACCATTGTGATCCATACACCCGGCGGGGGTGGCTGGGGCCACGCTCCTAGCTCTCTTCCAACTCCACATTCCAATACAGATAATCCCGCCAGGAGTCAGGAACGCTCTTCACGCCAATGGTGATCATGATAAAGGGCACCCAGTCAGGCTTTGTTGGCTTCTTGAGAAGTTTAAATCCGGCATCCTTCAGGGTTCCACCGCCCTTTGCCCGGTTACACCTGAAACAGGAGGTGACGATATTGGTCCATTCGGTCTTTCCACCGTATCTCTTGGGCACCACGTGATCGAAGGTGAGATCCTGAGATTCAAACTTCTGACCGCAATACTGGCACCGGAATCCGTCTCTAGCATAGATATTGACTCTAGAAAACTTGATCTCCCTTTTCCTGTATCGGACCAACCTAAAGAGCCGAAGCACAGCTGGCAGTTTGATCGCAAACGTGACCGCATGGATCTCCCTCTCGTATTCTTCCAACACCTCCACCTTTCCCAAGGTGAGGAGTCTGATAGCCCTTTTCCAATCGATCACCTTCAAAGGCTCATAGGTGGCATTCAACAGCAACACCTGCTCCATGTCGCCTCTCCTAAATCCACCCCATCGTGGCATTTGTTCTGCGCAACAAGCATCGCCCACTTACGCCAAATCAGAACGCCACAAAAGAAAACCAGCGATGCACGCTCAATGAAATAAGCCACTGGGGAACATCTGGGCTCGTTTTTATAGTGCATTCCATCACGCCCTGTCAACCCTAATGTGAATGCTAACAAACCTTTAATCTCTTTTGGGTCCAATTCCCCGCGGCTTGCCGCGACTAGTGATGCATTAGCCATCGAGCTCTATGATGCTTGTTAAAGAATCCAGGAGCCAGGAGTCAGAATGCAGTAGAAAAAGGTTGGTGAGGACCCCGCGTGATCGGTCCGGGGATCTATTCTGTCTCCTGAATTTTGTCTTCTGAACCGATTAAGCGAGCGCATTCCCCGCTGCTTGCGGCGGGGTAGTTCATCAAGGCTTTGCGGCGTCCGTTCCAAACGCATCTCGTACGTCTGAGATCCCTGCGGTCCCAATCCAACC
>JASFPF010000095.1:0-5849 GCA_050116135.1 Deltaproteobacteria bacterium
TTGACTGGTCCCTGCTCATATTGGTTCTGGGATTGGTGGTTACCGGCGGGCTCTCAGAGTTGATCAGATTGGCCCACGTGCCCAACCTGGCCTATCCCATGTATTTTGCCCATCTTGTTTTTGTATTTTGCCTCTTTGCTTATTTGCCATTTTCTAAGCTTGCCCATCTTGTCTACCGAACCCTGGCCATGGCCTACTCCCGCTATTCTGAGAGGGAGCCGTGTGAGTAATCGTTTTTGAACCGAACGGTCGAAGATTCCCTGCAGCTTGCTGCAGGGTCTTCAAAACGCCAAGCCACTAAGATCTAGCCCCTTGGTCCCAGTGTGAAAGACCAAGGGGCCATTTTTTTCATAGGCCCCCGGCCGGCCCGGCGACCCGAGCAACGAAAAAAAGGGAGAAACCATTTGGGTCTCTCCCTTTTCAATTTGACGTGAAATTTTTCGTAATCAAATACTAGGTTGCGTCGCCTGTGGCCGCACCGTGCAACTTGATTTCCACCTTGTCAGTCAAACCTTCGTAGTACTCTCTCAGGATGGCCAGAACTTCATCGCGTCCGAAATGATCCGGAATCTCGCCGCCTTCTGAGAGGAGCTTGCGGAGCATGGTCCCGCTCAAGATGACACGGTCTTCTTTAGTATGGGGGCACGTTCTTAAAGAAGCCATGCCGTCACACTTGTAGCAGTAAAAGGTCCAGTCGATCTTAAGGGGCTTGCAGAGCAAGGCCTTTCCAGGCTCTTTGGGATAGGGGATCTTGTCAAAGATGGTCTGCGCTTCGAACATACCGTAGAAGTCGCCCACACCAGCGTGATCCCGACCGATGATCATGCGGGAGACGCCGTAATTCTGGCGAAAAACCGAGTGGAGCAGACCTTCTCTTGGGCCGGCATAGCGCATATCCATGGGATACCCGCCCTGCAGGACCTTGTCTTCCACAAAGTAATTCTTCACGAGCGTGTCAATACATTTCACGCGCACGTCGGCAGGGATATCACCGGGCTTTAGGTTGCCGACCAGGGAATGGATGAACACGCCGTCACAGACCTCGACGGCGATCTTGCACAGGTATTCGTGGGATCTGTGCATGGGGTTTCTGAGTTGCATGGCTGCAACCTCGCTCCACCCTCTTTCTTCAAAGATCTTTCTGGACTCAGCAGGCCTCATGTAGATGCCCTTGTATTTGGTAGGAAACTGGGCCTCACTCAAGACCTTCACTGGACCCGCCAGGTTGACGTCTTTCTGGTACATGCACATCTGGACACCTGGATGATCCTCTGCGGCGATCTTCCAGAATTCTGCGGGATCTGGGACCCCCTCGCCCATGAAGATCTTTTCGCATTCCCACTTTTTGTCTGCTTCGGTCATCTCGAATTTTTCCGTGACCTTCATGGTTGCCCGAATCTCTTTACGTTGTGGGTCAAAAAGGGCGATTTCGTCGCCTTCGTTGATGCTGTCGGCATCTTCCTTGGAGGCAGAAAGGGTCACAGGAACGGGCCAGAAGGTCCCGTCGGCAAGCAGGAAATTCTCGCACACGCCCTTCCAGTCTGCCTTTGTCATAAAGCCGTTCAGGGGACTGAATGCGCCAATGCCCATCATGAGAAGGTCGCCGTTTTCACGTGGAGAGATCTCTATTTTTTTCAGACCTTCAGCCTTTTTCTTTTCTGCCTCTAATTCTGCGCCTTCAAGCAGGCAGCAGACCAAACCTTTTCCGCCATGAGGTGGGATTAGTTTTGGCATGTCCTTACGTCTCCTTTCATTATTAGATTTTTACTTTTCATGGACCTTAATCACTTTAACCTCACAAAGACACACGCTCTGGGGTATTCTCCGGCCTCCCCTCCTTTCCATTTCTACAATGAGAGAATATATACTTAAGTTGAGATTTCGTGGGACGGCAAGGATCACACCAAACTGTCTCGGCCCAGATCCATCAAGCCGCCAGAATTCTCATGTTTTCCGGAAGATGTCCTCCAGGACACCGCACAACGGTAAGAACAACCTGTTTCTTTAGTACAAAGCCAGCCTTTTGTCAAGGACAAGATACCCAGAGATCAGGAAAAATAAGGGTCTGGACCTAATCCGGTTGTGATGGGTTCTCCTCGGCAGCCTTTGAACCGTTGATGAATCCCGCCAAGATCCTTCTGATTCATTCAAGAGCAACGGATTTGCCAGGAAAGAACACGGTCGAGAATAAAGATAAGTCTTTGAAAATGAGGAATATAAATGGAGAGCTTTACTACATCTTGCGCACCACCACGTAATCGGCCAAGTCTTCCAGGAGGCGGCGTGTCTTGGACACGTCAAAGATCTGGAGGTATTTCTGCGCTTGATCAATATGCTCTTGAGCTCTCTTTCTGGTATATTCGATGCCCCCGTACTTGGCCACGAGCCGTAAAGTGCTATCGAATTCGCCCTTCGTGAAGGTCCCCTGTTGAATGATCGTTTCCATGCGTTTGCGGTCTTCAACCGTCGAGCGTTTCAGGGCATAAATGACAGGCAACGTCAATTTGCCTTCGGTCAGGTCTGTTCCCGTGGCCTTTCCAAGAATCTGTGCCTCCGCAGTATAGTCGAGGAGATCATCAACCAGCTGGAAGGCCACGCCCAGGTGATAGCCATAGTGAACCAGGGCGTCCACCTGATCTTCCGGTGCTCGTGCCAGCAAGGCGCCTGTCTGACAGGCTGCTTGGATAAGATAGGCCGTTTTCCGCTTGATGACCTCCATGTATTGCTCTTCATCTGTTGAAAGGTCCTGCCGGTGGAGAAGCTGGTCAATCTCTCCTTGAGACATTTCAGCCGTGGTGTGGGCGAGAATGTCTAGAATGGCGATCTGATCAGTCTGCGCTGCAATAGCAATGGAACGGGCAAGCAAGAAGTCCCCCGCCAGGACGGCCCCTGGCGTCCCCCAGATCGAGTGGGCCGCTGGATTGCCTCGACGAATTTCGGCTCCGTCTACCACGTCATCATGAAGCAGCGTGGCAGCGTGTAGATATTCGAACACGACCGACAGGGTCTTGTCATAGTCTCCTTGGTAGCCGCAGAGCCGCGCTGACAGGACCATGAGCAATGGACGGATTCTTTTGCCGCCGCTAAACATAATATATTTTGCCACGTGGGAGACAAAGGGAAGGTAGGGGTTGAGGTTTTCAACAAGGGCCTTTTCAATGGCCGCCAGATCCTGGGCCACATCATTGAGTATTCGGTCCTTCAGTGCTTTCATACCGTGTCTCCTGTCAGGTCGTATGGGTGGGCTGCCGTAATGCGCACATCGACCCATGTGCCTGGTTTGGCCTTGCCTGTATTCACATAAACCACACCATCGATGTCAGGTGCCTGAAAGGAGGCCCGGCCGATCCAAGGCCTATCGGCCTCTTTGGCAGGATCCTCCAGAAGGACTTTGAGGGTCCTGCCCACATACTTCTGGCTATTTTCCAGAGAAAGTTCTCCCTGTCGCACCATAAGGCGTTTCAAACGTTCTTGCTTCACCTGTTCTGTTACATGATCTTTTAAGCGACTCGATCGGAGATCCTTTTCATTAGAATAGGTAAAGGCTCCGAGGTGGTCAAACCGGACAGTTTCGACAAGATGGAGCAAGGCGTCAAAATCCTGTTCCGTCTCACCAGGAAAGCCCACCATCAGTGTGGTGCGAAGCACGGCGCCAGGCACATTTCTACGTATGCGCCCAAAAAGATCAAGGATTGACTGACTGTTATGGCGACGTCCCATCCTTTTCAGAATTGGCTCGCTGATGTGCTGAATGGGAATGTCAAAATATGAACAGACCCTGTCATGGACGGCAACAGTCTCAATAAACCCGTCCGTGACATAATCTGGGTGCCCGTAAAGCACCCGAATCCATGTCAACTCAGATATTCTCCCCAGTTTCGCCAGCAGGTGCTCCAGACCATAACCGCGGCCCAGGTCCTCACCGTAAGCCGTAGTGTTTTGAGCCACAAGTATCAATTCTCTCGCGCCTGCTTCAACAAGGCGCCTGGCCTCAGACAACACATCTTCCATGGGCCGGCTTCTCTGGGGACCTCTGAGCTTGGGAATAATACAGTAGGTGCACTGCCCGGAACACCCTTCTGCGACCTTCAGGTAGGCCGTGTGGGGCGGCGGTGCCGGGAATCTGGGGGTGTTTGCATCGCAGACCGCTAATGCATCGGGCCGGGGTAAGAGGATACGTGTTTCATCCAGAGAGCCTTGGGCTGCTTCAATGATGCGGTCAAAGGCCCCTGTGCCAAGAAAGACATCGATTTCAGGAAGGGCCTCGGCAAGCTCTGCGCCATAACGCTGAGGCAGGCAACCCACCACGATGAGCCGCCGCTCAGAGGTCAGCTTTTTCCATCGCGCCATTTCCAGGATGGTATCAATCGATTCATCCACAGCAGGGCGTATGAAGCTGCAGGTGTTGACGACCACACAGTCTGCATCTGATTCATGTGAGGTGATCGTGCAACCCGACTCGAGGAGTCGACCCAGCATGATTTCGCTATCCACCAGGTTTCTGGGGCAACCCAGGCTGATCAAGTGTACGTTCATGGAAAAGTGCCTAAGGAGAGCTAACGCGGCTAAACTTGGAAGTAAAGCAGCTCAAGGTCATGATTTGCATCTTTGTGATGAAAAAACGAAGAGCAAGGCAGTTTTCGCCTTGCTCTCTAACATCACCAGAGCCAGCCCTGATCTGCATTACTCCATAAGCTTCTTGACCTCGGCTGTGATGCTAGGGACGACCTTAAAGAGGTCTTCCACGATACCGTAATCAGCCTTCTTAAAAATCGGGGCCTCTGGGTCCTTGTTGATGGCAACGATGTACTTGGATGATCCCATGCCGGCCAAGTGTTGAATGGCCCCTGATATGCCACAAGCGATGTAGAGGTTCGGGGACACCACCTTGCCGGTCTGTCCCACCTGATCTGAATGGGGTCGCCAGCCCTCATCCACCACAGACCTTGACGCCCCCACCGTACCACCCAGGACCTCAGCCAACTCCTCGAGGAGACTGAAGTCAGCCCCCCCCATACCCCGTCCGCCTGAGACAATGATGTTGGCCTCGGTGAGATCCACCTTGGCAGCAGCCTCTAGTTTCTTTTCCAAAACCGTTGTCTTGACCGCACCGACATTCACCTGGACCTTTTCCACGGCTGTGGCCTTTTCCGTTTCCACAACCGCCATCACGTTTGGGCGGATGGCCGCCACCTGGGGCGTGCCTTGAATGGCGACTTCAGCCAGGACCTTGCCACCAAACATGGGTCGGGTTGCCACAAGTGTGTCGCTGTCAACCCTCAGGGCGATACAGTCCATGGCGAGGCCAGTATCCAGTCGTGCCGACAGTCGTGCGGCCAGGTCCTTGCCCCGGGTTGAAGCGCCTAGGAGCAAGATCTTGGGATCATGGCCCTTCACCATGTCGCAAAGGACGTTCGTGTAGGCGTCTGTCGTGTAATCTGCCAGTGCGGCGTCATCGCCTACCAAGATCTTATCTGCCCCATATTTTGCTAATTCTGCTGCCATCGCCTCCACACCAGAACCGAGTACGACGCCTGTGAGGGGCTCGCCCAGGGCGTCAGCGAGCCGCTTCCCCTCGCTTAGCGCCTCGTAGGCCACCTTTCGAAAGCTTCCCTCAAACTGTTCTGCAAGGACTAGGACACCTTGTGCCATCCCATTTTCTCCTCTCTATGGTTTAATCTCTATTGGGTCCAATTCCCCGCGGCTTGCCGCGACTAGCGATGCATTAGCCATCGAGCTCTATGATGCTTGTTAAAGAATCCAGGAGCCAGGAGTCAGAATGCAGTAGAAAAAGGTTGGTATGAACCCCGCGTGATCGGTCGGGGGATCTATTCTGTCTCCTGAATTCT
>JASFPF010000096.1:0-5826 GCA_050116135.1 Deltaproteobacteria bacterium
GTTTTGTTCTTGCTTGCAGTTCAGTATTCCGGCAACTTCTCATCTTTGGCCTGAGAGGAGTCTCGGGGGATGTTAAAGCCGCAAGCCGTGAAGCGGCCGTCATTGTACAAGACGGCTTGCATACGGGAGAAAATAGAGGCGTGGGAGAGGGAGTATCTATCTCCCTATGCCTGCTTGAGCAGTGAGTCGAGGGGTCGGGTCACCGATGAAAAACCCTGTCCGATTCGTACGGCATTTCAAAGAGACCGCGATCGCATTGTCTATTCGAATGCCTTCAGACGGCTCAAGCATAAGACGCAGGTATTTCTGTCTCCCCTAGGAGACCACTACCGAACACGGCTTACCCATACCCTGGAGGTCTCTGAGATCGCACGCACTATGGCCCGGGCCCTGAGGCTCAATGAGGATTTGGCCGAGGCCATCGCCCTGGGACATGACTTGGGACATACGCCTTTCGGACACGGTGGAGAGGTGGTGATCAAGGAGATTTATTCGGAGGCCTTTTCTCACCCAAAGCAGAGCGTCAGGGTCGTTGATGTGCTGGAGAAAAGAGGCCGAGGCCTCAACCTGACCTTTGAGGTCCGAGACGGCATCCTAAAGCACTCGAAGGGGGATGGCGCGGTTATGCCTGGGAAGTCCCATGAGGTGCCCGTCACGGTTGAGGGCAAGGTCGTGCGCTTTGCCGACATCATGGCCTACCTCAACCATGACTTGGATGACGCCATCCGTAGCGGCGTCATCGGCCGGAAGCAGGTTCCCATGCAATGTGTGGAGGTCTTGGGTCGGTCACATTCTGAGCGGATCAGGACCATGATCAATGACTTGGTGACCTCCACCCGCATTGAGAATGAGAAGATGAACCTTGCCGTGAGTCAATCGGTTTCTGAGGCCATGGCCACACTCAGGCAGTTTCTCTATGACAACGTTTACAGGTCTGAGCAGGTGCACAGTCAGTTTGTCAAGGCCAAGAAGATCCTGTCCGAACTGTATTACTGGCTTTTGGAACACCCGGTCGATCTTGAAAAAGAGCTCAAACGGATGGAGATGGGGCGTTTTCCGCCGGGCACGACCCAAGAACGCAAGGTCTGTGACTTTGTTGCCAGCATGACTGACCGCTACGCCCTGAATCTTTACGAAGAAACCTTTTTCCCCATGCCGTTGGTGTAATGGAGGGGCCCTCATGGAAGAACCGCGATTCATACCCTATGAACAGGCCCGCAAGATCGTAGGCGAAGTGGTAGAAATGGAACACCCCAGGGAGGACGGGAAGCGGATTTTTAACGTTTACGATCACAACGGCCGATCCATCTGTTGGTTTGACGCCGAAGAGGTAGAAGCGGAGATAGACGCAGCGGAGTTTACAGAGGTCAAGGACCATATCCTCCATTTCATACCCGACTGGGCCGTCTGATCTTTGGCTGAAGATGCCTAACCCGAACAAGCCGGAACCAAAAAAACTACCACGAAAGTACGAAAATACGAAGACACGAAATTCTGGCCATTTTTCTTTTTCGTGATTTCACTCTTTCGTGATTAGCGCTTAGTTTGGGGACTCCTTGATTCACGACTTGGGATTCACCGTCCCTGAACCATACCTTAATATCCGTTCCACATCTACCAGCCCGGGGATCAGCTTTTGGGTCACCATGATTCTTTCTGTCTGGGCCCACGCCGCAACGTCGATCCTGCCCACCGCTATATCTGGAGACGGTTTCACAAGGGTCCTGGTGGCTGCCAGCTGTCTCCTGATAAGATGAAGGGGTGTGTCCTTGTCAAACTGGCGAATCGTCTCTACAGCCTTTTCTTCGTTCGCCGAATCAAGGGCTTTTTGCCATCCCTCGAGCAAGGCCCTCACAAACCTTCCCACGGTGTCGGGGCGTGCCCTTAAAAGGTACTCGGTCGTCACCACGGAGTTGGCCACAAAGCGGACGCCGAAGGCATCAGGATTGAAGAAACCGGCTACCTCTCCGCCTTGGCGGAGTTTATCACCAATGATGATCCCTTCGGCGTTCTGATAAACAGGCCAAAGATCGACCTCTCCTCTATAAAAGGGCGTATAATCGTAGCGTACACTGAAAAACTTGACGTCGTTCTTTTTGATCTCGTACTTGGTCAGAAGGGCCTTCATAATGGTTTCATCGTTACCGCCGTATGTCACGCCGATGGTTTTGTCTTTCAAGTCGCAAACGGCATGGACGGCCGTCTTTGTAGGCCGGTAAATCCATTGGAGGGGATTTGCCTGAAAAAGCTGGGCAATGACAACAATCGGGGCGCCTTTGGATACGGCCCGTATGACCTGATCTGCTGAGGCCACACCAAATTGGGCGTGGCCAAGCTCCAGCTCCTTGATCGCGTCTCGTTCAGGGCCGCCTTCCTTGATGGTCACTCGCAGTCCGTGGTCCGCAAAAATGCCGTGAACCTCAGCATAAAGATCACCCACGACACTGGTATTAAAGAGCCATTTCAGCCGATACGTCACGTCTTCTAGGCCTTTTTGGGTCTTCTTGCCACAACCGCCGGCGCAAAATGCCGCTACGGCCAATGCCGCCAGCAGGCCGGTGCCGACGTGGATGTTTGCCTTCAAGCCCAACCTCATTGCCTCTGTCCCGTTTAAAGACGGCTGACAAACCCCGGTTTGTTTGAACAAAAAAAACCTCCGTCAGCCCAGACCGTGGGTCCGCCGCCGCGGAGGCTAAAGAGTATGTGGGATTCGGCTCTGGGGTGTGATACTTGCAGCACAAGCGTGCATACATTTCTGGAGGACATGATGGCGGGGTCCCCAGAGCCGAAACTGCTTAATCTATTCCATCAATCCTGGCTGTATACGTCTGCCTCTTTCGCCGTCAAACAAAGGCACACGACAAAAATCCCAATGAACACCCCCACAAAAAGACCAGCAACAAATGCGATCATCTCATGAGCTGACGTGGACCCTGACTCTTTTGGCCGCAGCGTTCACTTTGGCGACTATGCTGCAACCACAATTCGAATCAACCTTTTGAAATTACGAGAGAAGTTTATAGAAACGCACCAGCCACGGAATCTACCTGTTTAAAGAGGCTAGCACAGGCCGCAAGGGATGTCAAGTATATATTGTGGTGTCGACAAAAAAAAACGCAATATATAGTAGTACCGCTCAGCTGCCCTCTGGTATCTTCCACTGCTTTTGCACGAGGCGCCCCAACCATTCCAACAAGGCCAAATAGACCGAGGTGCAGATGCCGATGAGAAATAAGGCCACCAAGATCTTTGCAAGATCACTTTGATACAGCGCTATGCGTATACTGTAACCGATACCGGCATCAGCGGCAATGAATTCGGCTACAATCGTGCCAACCATGGCCAGTGTGGCGCTGCCCACGATCACGGTGGTCAGTTTGTTAATGCTTTCGAACGCCCGGATCTTGACCTCCAGCTGCCAACTCGTTCTCTTGGTGACCACATAGAAATGCTCAATGGGAACCACGGGTTCGGACAGGATCCCGAGAAAGGACAGAAGCAAAGGAAAATAACATATCATCGCTGTAATCAAAAGCCTGGAGGAGAGGCCGTCACCCAAAAGGATGAAGATGATGGGAGCAACAGCAACAATAGGATAGGCCTGAATATTATAAGCGGCGACCCTGATCAAGGAACCCAGCCACGTGGTAAGCCGGCCGATAATCCCAACAACGGTTGCCATAAAAATAGACAGGATGTGGCCGATGATGGCCACGGCCAGGGTATCCAGGACGGCCAGAAGATATCTGGCAAACACTGAATGGCCCGTTTGAAACAATTCTCGGGGGCTCGGCACCACATAGTCGGAGACATGCAACATGTATTTTACCAGGAAGAGAAAGACCAAGCCCAGAAAATAGACGACAAGAAACTGATAAAGCCGCCTATATAGCATGGGCCACCTCCAACATGGTCAGTTCCAAGTCTTGCTTTTTCAAGGGGCGGCCTTCCTTGAAGTCCTGGCCGGTAACACACACCGTTTGAGGCGACTTGTAGGGGCTTCTGAGGACCAAGATCTCCCTACAGAACTTGGACACCTCCAGCACGTTGTGGGAAATGTAGAGGAAGGATTTTGTTGGAAACATGTCTTTGATTTTGAGGATGATCTGCTCTCTGGTGGCCTCATCCACGTTGGCGAGACTTTCGTCCATGATCAGGACATCGAAGTCTTGCAGGAGATAGCGTGTGAGATTGATGCGATTTTGCTGTCCAAGGGAAAGCTGCGTAAACCGAGCATTCAAATGTCCTTGAAGACCAAAAAAACGAACGAGGTCGTCAATCTTGCCCTGATTAGACGCAGGCGTGACGTCTGCCAGATGGTCTCCCACGCTGCACCATCCAGGAAGCCTTTCCAGATTGTAAGAATAGAGGATGGGGCCTATGACATGGGCCATAACGCTGCCGGGAAGCCCTGAAATCTCACCGGCTATGATCTTGGCAAGCGTTGTCTTGCCCACGCCCGAAGGCCCGAAAAGGGCATGGAAACCAGGGCCGGATATTTGGCACGACAGGCTTCTAAACACATGGCTGTGTGTGCCTGGGTATCTGAAAGTAAGGTCCTTACATGCAAGTAGCATCAGGCTGTTGGGCTTATTCGGTGATCCCCTTCGGCATCGGCTCTATATGTTCTCCCCCCAGCATATAGCCACCGTCCATCCTTAGCACACTGCCGGTCATAAACGACGCGTCCCGAATGACAAAGAGTACTGCTTTTACCACGTCGTCGATACGGCCGATTCGTCGAAGGGGCGTGTGATGAATAATCTCCTGGCGTTGGCTCTCGCTCAGCAGCTCCCACCCGCGGGTTTGTGGACCATGGCGTGTCTCCACCAAGCCGAGCATCAACTCATTGACCCGCACTTCAGGTGCGGCTTCTCGGGCCCAGGTCTCAGTAAAAGATGATACGGCCCGGTTGGCAGCGGCGTAACCATCGTTAAAGATCCTGCCTGAGGGGCCACTTCTGCCAACCAGCCCTGCAATGGAGGAGATGTTGAGAACCACCCCATCACCGGAAGCCTTCAGGTGGGGCAGGGCTGCGGTGTAGACCCACCATTTTGCCCGGAGGGTGGTGGCCATCTCCAGATCCCATTGCTCTCGCACATAAGGGCCATGCACGACAGGCCATCCGCCACGCTCTATGTTGTTGATGAGGATGTCAAGGCGTCCAAATTTGTCAATGATGTTGTCAATGAGTGGCGAGATCCTCTCTGTATCAAGAAGGTTGGTCTTGAGAACAAGATGCTCAGCCCCTGCTTTTTCAAGGTCTTGTCTTAGCGGTTCCAAAGACTCTTCCCAATCATAATAGGTCAACGCTACCTTGACCCCTTGTCGTGCCAAGGCAAGAGCGATTCCTTTTCCAATCCCCTTAATGGCGCCCAAGACCAGGGCGACCTTGCCCCTTAGCTTCATTGGTTCCAAGCAATCCCCCTTTGATCCATTCAATAGCAAACCGCATGAGGGCTACATCATCTCTTCGGAGGGCTTCCGCCCTATCTTCCCTCACCGCTGCGGCTTCCCAAAGCCTCTTTTCAAATGTCAGGTCTCTGAACCTATCAAGGTCATAACAGGCCATGTAAAATAGCTCGTTTTCCTTTCTGGTCAGCTTTTTCCCCCCGCTTCTTTTCAGTGACAAGATGTCCAGCATGAGGTCATTCATCTCATTGTAGATATCCAGGTTCTGGTCTTTCTTCCATTGCCTGGCCGTCCATTGTCTCGGCTGGGCAAATCCAAGGCAGTGGGCCTCCTGGATGAGGACGTAGAACTCCCGGCAGCCTTGCTGACCCGGTTTTCTGACAGCCATCCGACCAAGAGGATAGGTGCGGCAAG
>JASFPF010000097.1:0-5822 GCA_050116135.1 Deltaproteobacteria bacterium
GGTTGTTCAAGCATTATAGAATAACTATTGAGAAATATTTATATTTTAGCCATCAGTCACCGCCGGCACGATCTGGCATGGTGCTTGAAATAAAGGTTTATTCTCTAGATCACGTCCAAACGAAGGAGAGGAGATGAAACACGTCTGGATCGTCTTGTTGTGTGTGGTTGTCGGCCTCCTTGCAGGCTTGTTGTTGAGCCAAGCTGCCATCAGCATATTTCTTCCAGGCACGGATACTTTTACCCTGGCAAGCGAGTACATCGTGCTGGGTTAAGGTTCATCAGTATGACCAAATCATTCGCCATTTTGCTTATGGTGACTATGCTTCTTGTTGATGGGGCCTGTTGGCTTCACCACATCAGAGCAGACCATGAGGCTGCCCTTTTCGACGAGATTGCGGCGCAAGCCGAGCTCAATCGAATGGACTTGCAAATCCTTGGGAAGAACCTTGACAACCTGAACCGGGAGACTCGATTTGTTCTCGCAGAACTGCCCATTTTTTATGAACATTTTCACATATGCGCCACCTGGGAAGTGAAAACGACAAACCAGAGGTAAGCCAAAAAGGGGCTGTTGCCCATAGCCGGCAGCTTCTCACACCGCTAAAAGGGCACCCCGGCCCTTGTTCCTCCATATCAAGCCCCCTTCGTTTGTTCCAGAGCCGTTCTTTCGCTACGGGCTCACATTCTTCGTCTGATCTGCAGCCCAGGCTCAAGATTTGTGTCTTTCATACCGACAAGATCACTAAGTCAAGGGGTTTTGCCGAGGAGCTGTGCCTATGGAGTTCTTCTATGCAACAGAGCTATCCGTTCCAATGTCTCAGATGGTGCTCCTATTGATATGCACCACGGTAGCACTCCTATTCGGAAGAATTAAGTTAGCGCTGCTGGTTAATTACCTTTTCGCATTGTTCTGGGGCTTTATTCTTAACAGAGATGTGTTGATCGGTTCTGGTCAATCGGTCAGTCATTTCATTTATACCTATATCTTGTTTGGTTTGGCCGTGGTCTTCCTCGCGGCGGTGGGCTTTCTCATTCACCGCAATCAATAGGGCACTCTAGCGGTCTTTCTATCAAAGGCATACGAGAACGGGGCTGAACCTATCGGCCACAAACTGAAAGCCAAAGCGACCCAGATAGGAGGGTACCTGGATGACAATGAAGAGGCGACCATACAAGCGGGTAAAACCTGCAAGCGTTGCCATCAAGATGGTGGATGGAGATATCATAGAAGGAACAGTCAATATCGGTTTTGAACAGCGCGTCTCTGACCTATTTGCTAACGAAGGCAAGACCTTCATGCCTGTGTTTGACGCCAACGGCGTTCCCGGTGACGTGATTATCGTCAACAAGGCCCACATCTTGTCAGTGAAACCGGAAGAAGAAGGAGCAGAATTCATTGACCGATAAAGGCCTAATCGGGACAAGCCGGAACTAAAAAACATAGGCCATCACGAAACCACGAAAGAACGAATACACGAAATTCGGACCTTTTTTTTCGTGCTTTCTTTCTTTCGTGTTTTCGTGGTCAGTTTCCTAATTTCCAGCCAGAAAGAAGACGCATTTAATTCCTAAGGGACCAAATTGGCCTTTCTGAGAAAAAAAACCTCACAACAAAGCTTGATATCAGATGGCTCGAATTGTCAATCAGGCGGGCTCGGGCAGACCATCTTAACGAACTGGGAGTTTACCAAGTAATCCTTATCACCGACTTCCAAGTAAAAGAACGCCTTGCTGTAGTTTAAGAAATCGGACAAGCGAGAGTGGCTCTTGGGTAGATCCAGGTATACTGTGCCCTCCATGCTCTCACCTGAAAGGAAGCGCACCTGGGCTGTGATTCGTCTCTGGTAGGCAAGGTCCTTCCTCATCTCATCTGCCTCCAGTAAAACCATGACAATGGATCGCTTCTGAAGTAAGACAACTTCCCCCGCCCTCGACTCTAAGGGTATATAGGATCTCTCACCATTGAGTAATTCGGCTATGGATTCCCGACCTGTATGACTTGCTGAACTCGGCGAGACAAAAAAATCGCCCGACTCTCGAGTACCGTCGGAGAAAATGACCTCCCCTCTTCTCCTGATCATGTCTAGCTTAAGCACCACTTCCTCCTACGCTCATTCACCTCTTGCCTCGTCAACAAGACGTGCCCCCTCTATGAGGAGGGACATGGTGGGGGCATGGATGGTGCGAGTCGGAAAATTGGAACAGGGAAGGATCTGAAATACGCCATCCTCCCATGTCATGAGCTTGTAAAAAGCCTCTTCCCCGCTCAAGCTTTCCATGTCGGCATGAATGATCTGACCCTGTTGCATATAAACCTTTCCCTCTTGACCGCCATGTGCGAGATGAATTTCAACATCCTTTTCTCCTGCAGCCAAGCTTTGGATGAAGTCCGTAGAATTCATTTCCGTAAGGGATCCACTCACGCCTCGCTTTGCCTCCTGGGGTGCCTTCATGGCGAGCACACGTTGAATCTTCAAAGAGAGCATCTCTAAATCGGCCGGCTTCTTCAGGAAATCATCAGCACCAGCCTCTAAACACTCAGCCGCGAGCCTCTCACCGTCTTCCGCTGTCAGAAACAAGAAAGGGATATGGGCTGTGGCTGCATTTGCCCTGATGGCTCGGCATAACTTCAAGCCCTCGGTCCCGGGCAGATTCAACTCGGAGATCACGCAGTCCACCTGGGATTTCGATACGGTTTCCACGGCCTCATGGGCATCGGCCACCACCTCTACCTCGTAGCCATCATTACTCAAACGAAGCACCATGCTGGAACCCTGAGACTGCGTTGGATCCACGACAAGGATATGGCCACCCGGTTGATCAACTTTTCTCAAGAATTGCTCGTCCTGTATAAGATGGAGAAAGGCTTCCAGCACAGCTTCGGTCTTAGGAGAAGCGCATTGTCCGCTCAACCGCCTTCGGACTTGATTGATATCCCTGGCCGCTTCAGATTCATTCTTCTTAAAAGCTTGATAGGCTCGAACCAAGCTGAGGATATCGGCTTCTATCCTCTGTGTATTCTCTGAACCAGGTTCCGGCCCAACGATTGCCTCGAGACCGTAAGGGGTGGCGATCCGACCCACAAGCTCTTTCCCCAACCCATCTGCGGAAAGCCACGCCGCAAGGACCGCACCATCTACCTGGCCTGGGGGCAATCCCAGTCTTAAGGCCAGAAGTTTACAGTATCTCACCCGGCTGAGTGTCTCCTGGAGGCGGTTTCGATCATCCTTCAAGCGGTCCCTCACAAGAAAAGCTGCCAGGCCGATGAGGGCCTCACTCATCTGGTGGTAGGAGTGCTCTTGCCCCAGCAGGAGAGGCTGAAGGTGATAGTATGAGATATGTGGGAGTTCGATCTCTTGAGAAATGTCCGCCACCCAGGAACCTTTGGGTTGAAAGAAACGACCATTGACCAAGAGCAGGTCAGAGGATTCCCTTTTAAGAGCCTTGACCGTCTCTTGTGGAGATAAGACCCACGCCACGTCCAGGTAACCTTCCCCACGGAGGATGGTTTTCAGTGCGGCGGCTCGAGCACGATCGGGTTCCAAAAGGAGAATCTTCCTCTCAGTGCGAGCCCTCTCTTCCAGGGTCAGCACCTCCTTGGTCTCCCCTTGCTCGGCCAGAATAGTGAAGTCTTTGGGAACGTTGAGCTCCGGAGCCGGCCTGTATTCCTCTCCCTTATAATGGACCGCAATGGCCTTCTCAATCTCCACCTTTGAAGCCACTGTGAATGCGAGCCGGAAGGGTGGCGGAAAGATGGTCTTGAGCTGCCCAATCAGCTGCTGGTCGGTTGGATCACCCACGGCAAGGATGAGAAAGTTCCTTTCCGGGTCATATGCCACGGGGAAAATGGTCAACCGCTCTGCAAACTTGAGTGGAACAACTGACTTAGCGGAATCAAGGGGCGGATCGTTGAGAAGAGGACGATAAGGCTTTTCGTAGATCTTGGCCAGGCTCTGCCCCAAACCTGTGTAGTCGGTCAGATTGAGAAAAAGCACTGCCTCCTCAATGGATATCTTTCGTGTGAGAGCATAGTCCTCGGCCTGTAGAAACTGATCTTCAGTCAATCGCCCACTGCCTAGGAGGTGACTCTTTAGCCTTGACATGCTTTCCGTGAGGTCACCGGGCAACTCAGTCTGTTCCTTGTCCATGAAGATTTGCTTCCTCCGAACCAACTAACCCTTCTTCAACGAGCCTCTTGATGTGGTCCTCCATGGTTTGCATGCCCGCGGCTTTGCCGGTTTGGAGGACCGAAAAGATCTGGTAGGTTTTTGCCTCCCTAATGAGGTTCTTAATGGCCTGATTGCAGATCATGACCTCCACCGCAGCCACCCTACCCTTTTCTTCGGCCTTTTTGAGTAACTGCTGTGCAACAACGCCGCATAGGGACTCGCTAAGCATGGTCCTGATCTGGGGCTGCTGGCTTGTTGGAAACACGTCAATGATGCGGTCAACCGTTTTAGAGGCACTGGACGTGTGAAGCGTACCGAAGACCAAGAGCCCCGTCTCTGCGGCAGTTAGGGCGAGATGTATGGTTTCCAGATCTCGCATCTCCCCTACAAGGACCACATCAGGGTCTTCCCTCAGAGCCGCCCTCATGCCAGTAGCAAAACTCTCCACATGGAAACCGACTTGTCTTTGGTGGATCAGACACTTTCCCCTTGGATGGATAAACTCTATGGGGTCCTCCAAGGTAATAATATGATAATTCTGTTCTTTGTTGATCAAGTCGATCATGGCAGCCAGCGTCGTGGATTTGCCTGACCCGGTTGGTCCAGTGACGAGCACGAGCCCACTCTTGACCCGAGCGAAGACATGGATAGATTCCGGCAGCATCAGCTCTCTGAGGGTTTTTATCTCCGTGGGAATGAGTCGGAACGCCCCCCCATAGCCTTTTCTCTCCATGAAGACATTGACCCGAAAACGACCTTTACCTTCTAGCTCATAGGCGAAATCGATATCCATCCTGGCCTTGAGAAGACTCACCTGCTCCTCATCCAGGATCTCAAGGAGTAGGACTTCGGTCTCCTCTGGGGATAGGTCATGATATTTGACGCGCTGTAGCCGCCCGTCGATACGGAGCATGGGAGGATCGCCAGCACAAACATGCAAATCAGAAGCCCTGTGCTGGATCATCATGTCAAGGAGGATATCTACTTTAGCCAAACCACACCTCCAAAACGACTGGCTCGCTGAGCCTCGGTCCCCCTCTTTTCAGCGAAACGTGAAAAGAGAGGCTGTTTGTGATGCCGTCCCACAACCCCATGGCACGGGACAAGGGGACGTTCTAACCATTATCTTTTATCGGTGCTTTCGAGGTTAAACTATAGGACTAACACGAAATGGCCATCTGAGGTCAGTCAAGGATACAATATTTGAAGATTTCGGCATCGCTGTGCTGGTATTTAAAAAACATTCTTGATTGTCACATCTTAGACGGGCTGTTGCCCAAACAGGAAGGCCTTTGAGCGGTTCATTGAGGCGTTTTTTGTTCATAAATCTTAGCGAAGCGTAAGACCAGCGATATCAACTGTTTGAGCCCAACGGGCGAGTTTTGACATCGCCTGGAGCAAGCCTTAGATTTATCAAAAAACGTTTCAGAACAAGCGAAAAGGGATTTTGGGCAACAGCCCGTTATATCTTTGACAAAGCGAAAAGAGGCCTGGAAGAGATCCTGTTTCTCAAAGTGCTAACGTGTTATACTACATTTGGCCTTCTTTTCAACTAGTTAGTTTCCATCCATAAATGGCCCTTTTCCGCAATGTCGGCGTCAATCTGCGGGATCGCTTGTGCGACGTACCTCGGTACGCCTCCGCGCAATCC
>JASFPF010000098.1:0-5771 GCA_050116135.1 Deltaproteobacteria bacterium
CCTGCGTCATCCAGGCGGTGTAAGGTTTTGAGTTCCTTCCAGATTTCAGCTTGGAATTTCGCGCCGTGCAAGAGCAGGACGTCTTGACCTTGACTCTTCTTGGTCTGCAGGCTGTAAACCTTGCACACTCCTAGACTGACATTTCTGGAAACGATCTCAGCCATACTGCTCCCATCCACTGAACCATTCAGCCACAGCCATCAAAATATTCCAAGTTCTCAACGTGCCATATTTTGGCTTTAAGATACTCGTACACCCTGAATACAATGGGACAAACGGAACTATTGTGTATTACCCCCGTCAGCCTAAAAACGAAATCATTCTTATGTGCATGGGTGCATGCCCTGCGGGCTTCTAGACGACAGTTGTCATGGGGACATCTGTTATCCTTAAGAAAAGGACAGGGTTTCTCCTTGAACACAAATTGGTTGGATGCTTCGCTCTCAAGCCAACATTGTTTTCTAAAATGCCTCGCGGAGATTCCAAGGCATTTCGAGAAATTCCCATGGTCATCCTGATCCAAAGCTACTTGCATTTCTTTACAACAATTTGGACAGCTCTTACAATCAAATAAACGAGGGCCTGAGGGGGAAGGGAGGGTTAGACATTGCGAGAATGCTCACCCAACAGTTGATCCAAAAGGTCGAGAAGTGACTGAAGCAGGCTCAAGAAATGAATACATGATCTTTGAGATGAGCCCAGGCCTCTTTTCCAAAGATGACGCCCGAACGGGGATTCTGGCCAGGGACTTGCAAAGTTTGCAAAGGTGAACGGGGGATGGTAACATGCTGACCAGTGTCCATCCATAAATGGCATATATGGGCCCGATGCGGCGTTCTCCGCGGGTTTCCGTCCTCAACGGGGCGCTGCTGCGCCTGCGGCGAAAACCCTTGTGCGGACTTGCCTCGGACCAAAATCAACCATTTATGAATGAACACCTTGTAGTGCTCAACGATTCATGATTCCTGGGTTTCTGGAGTAAACGGATGGATTTCATTTTTGTCTCTATGCCCTATGGGAAATTTGATTCCCGGTGGTTTTCCAATGTACCCAACATCAACCTGGGTATGGTGGATGCCTTCTTGAGCGAGAAGGGCCGGCAGGTCAAGACCTTCCACTGGCACCTGGCATTTGTCCCCTTCCTAAGAGGCTTTAATGCTGAGATAAGAGAAAACTTTGTAAAGCTTGCACAACAATTTGGCGTTGAGTACCTGGGGTTAGACTATGTCTTTGCCTCCCTTCTTTTTGAGGACCGATACCAGGCCTCACAAGAGGGATTTCAAGAACGCCTCGAGTACATCGGATTGACATTGACGGACTTTGAGGCATTGAGAAAAGCCGCCAGGGCGTTTATTGAGTACAGCTTTTCTGAGTTGTCCGAATATCTGGAAGACACAAGGCTTGTGGGTTTCAGTTGCTCCCACTATCAGCTGAGCGGTTCCCTCCTCATGTGCTCCAAGATTAAAGAGGCCTATCCCCAGGTCCAAACCGTTGTTGGTGGAAAGGACTGTGCCGGTGCCTTTGCAGAGGAATTGTTGTCCAACACGGACGTCTTGGATTTTGTGGGAACGGGTGAGTGCGAAGCCACCATGGCCGATTTGCTCCAACATCTGGACCATAGGAAGAAGCCTTTGCACAACCTGGTTTTCAGGGATTCAAAAGGCAAGGTAAGAAAGTCTAAGTCAAAACCCAATCTCTCCATCAATTCGTTGCCTTTTCCAAAGTACGATCTTGCTGATTTTCCCATAGAACCCAGTAACGTTATTCTGCCCATTGAGTTGGGTCGGGGATGTCCGTGGGGCAAGTGCACCTTTTGTCCGGACGAATCGTATCACGTGCGATGTCAATCAAAGACGGCTAAGAAGATAAAGGCGGAAATGGCCTATTACCAGGAGACTTCAAAGGACCTCAGGAACTTCATCATCCTGGATTCTGACGCCCTGAAAGACCGGAAATTGGTCTTTGAACTTTCTGAATATCTCAAAGGAAAGAACCTGTCGTTTCACTTTGCAGAATTTCGTGCAGAGAGGATGGATCGGAAGGTCCTGGAGTCGCTTTTGAGTTTTGGCCATTGGGTCTCCCATTTTCAGGTGGGGATTGAAACCTTCAGTGACAGAGTGCTGCGTTTGATGAAAAAAGGGGTCACAGCCCTGAAGAATGTGGAAGTGCTGAAGATGGTCGCTGAATTGGGGGTTCCCTTGCAGTTCAATCTATTTACGTGTTACCCCAATATGACGACCGATGACCTCATGGAGAACCTGAGGGTGATGGATCTTATCGCCCATTTGCTGGTTTATGAAAACATCCAGATCTATCCAGGAGAATTCTACCTGCCCACAGATTGTCCGGTTTTTTTAGATATTGGCCGTTACCGACTTCAAAAAAGTGACGAATCGGTCTTTTCGGATATCTTTGAAGACTTTCCCATGCCTTCTTATTCCAATTACCCCTACCCTTACCAGTTTGATAATGATGAAGAGCAGTTTAACATCGCAACCAGGATCAGGGAGAAGGTCGAAGAGATTAAGAGCAAGAGCCCCAGCGAAAATTTCATGCACTACATGAACGCCTCCAATGGCCTCCAGATCGTCGTGTCCCAAAACGGGCACAGAACCAGCCACAGCCTTTTGTCAGAAGAAGCGGACATATACTTGTCGGCCATCGAGAAGTCTCAACGCATAAGCAAGGTGTCTGAGAAACTCGACATCTCATCAGCCAAGATTCGCTCGATTCTCGATGACTTTGAGCAAAAGGGCTTAATATTATACTCGTCTGACAGGAAAGCCTTCTTATCGTTGGCGACAAGACATCAAGGGGTTTGACTCATGCTCTCTGATAAATAAACCCTAACGCTCTAAGAACAACACGCCATGTCAGCCCACGCAGAAACCATGGGTTTTTCAAAGCCCTTTAGGGAGCGCCGAAGCGGCAAGGATCGCCGCAAATGCGTTGATCCCCGATACCGAAACTCTTTGTACCCCGCGTTTGTTGACAGGAGAAAGGGGGAAAGGCGAAAGCCGGTTTACGAACAGATTCATCCCCTTATACAGGAACATCCCCTGCGGAAATGGATTATCGTGATTGGACTCCTTGCGGCCCTTTTCTTGACCTATCTCTTCTTTTTCACGAACTTCACCGTGAGCAAGAAGTCGTGGGAGGAAAAGGGTCGGACACAGCCCATTACGATCGGCTATGACACAGGTGGCGAGATGGCAAGGCCGTTGGACCTCTCGAACTTCCTGCCTGTTGCCCCCTTGCATAAAGGGCCCGCAAAAGGGCGTATAAAAGGGCTTGACAAGAGAGCGGCTGTCGGCTAGAGTAAAAGACAACGCATTGAAGCAGGTGCTTTTTTGATGAAATTTGAGGCCATTACCAGCATTATTGTTGACATTGTAGGTGTAGTAGGCATTATTATATGCAGCTGCCGGCTGGAGGCTTGGTAATGGTCTAGATTCGTTGACATAGGAATCATAAAAATCCGTTATCAGGTCTCCTGATAACGGATTTTTTTTGGTCCACAAGCATGACGGCTTCATATAAAGTCCAACTTCTGTGTTGCGCTGCATCCTACTTTGGTGGCCGTGTGTTCGGGCCTTTTTGACAAGGACCCTTTGTTCGGGGATTTTTGCTATGGAATCAATCTTGGTCTACGACACGACACTTAGAGATGGTTCGCAGGGAGAAAAGATCAATTTTTCTGCCGAAGACAAGGTTCGGATTGCCCAGAAGCTCGATTCTGTTGGCATTCATTACATTGAAGGGGGGTGGCCCGGTTCCAATCCCAAGGACGTGCAGTTTTTTGAGGCCGCCAAGAAAGTGCCCTTCAAACATGCGCGCCTTGCGGCCTTTGGGAGTACAAGGAAACCGAATACAGCTGCTGAAAAAGATGAAAATCTCCTTGCCCTTCTCCGGTCGAAAACGCCGGCGGTCACCATCTTCGGCAAGACCTGGGATCTCCACGTCAAGAAGGTCATGGCCACGACGCTGAAGGAGAACCTGGCCATGATTCACGACAGTGTCGCCCACCTTATTTCCCAGGGCAGGGAAGTCATTTACGATGCAGAGCATTTCTTTGACGGCTACAAAAACAACCCGAAGTATGCCATGAAGACTATCGCTGCCGCTGTCTCCGGCGGCGCCCATGTGATCGTTCTTTGTGACACCAATGGCGGGACCATGCCTTTCGAGATAGAGGAGATCATGGACCAGGTGTGTCTGGAGATCCCCGTCAAGGTCGGCATCCATACCCACAACGATTGTGGCTTGGCTGTGGCCAATACCCTGAGCGCTGTGCGATGCGGCGCTGTGATGGTTCAAGGAACGGTGAACGGTTATGGAGAGCGATGTGGCAATGCAGATCTAACCTCGGTTGTTCCAAACCTGCAGCTAAAGATGGGGCGTTTATGCATGACTGCCAAGAATCTGCGTCATCTTACCGAAGTCTCACGGTACGTGAGCGAGGTTGCCAACATGACGCCGTTTAACGGACGACCCTTTGTGGGACAGAGCGCCTTTGCCCATAAGGGGGGAATCCATGTCAATGCCATCATGAAGACGCCCATGGCGTATGAACACATGAACCCCGGGGCCACGGGAAATGAGCGTCGGGTGCTCATGTCTGATCTTTGTGGTAAGAGCAACGTGGATTACAAGGCAAAGGAACTGAAAATCGAGCTGGGCGGCAATGGGTTTGACAGCAAGAGAATCGCTCAAGAGATCAAGCGATTGGAGCATGATGGATATCAGTTTGACGCGGCCGAGGGGTCCTTTGAACTTCTGCTCAAACGCCTGACCGGACAATTCAAGCCGCTTTTTGAGTTGGAATCCTTTCGGGTGGCTGTTGAAAAGGAGAAGAACCTTCCCTGCAGGGCCTATGCCACGATCAAGATTTCCGTGGACGGCCAAGAAGAGATCACTGCGGCAGAGGGAAACGGCCCCGTGAGCGCCTTGGACAATGCGTTAAGAAAGGCCCTAAACAAGTTTTTCCTCGTGGATCTAGAAACCATGCAGCTGGTTGACTTCAAGGTCCGTGTCATTGAGGGTCGTGAGGGGACAGGGGCCAGGGTAAAGGTTTTTATAGAATCCAGGGATCAAAAACGTGTATGGAGCACCATCGGGGTTTCTTCAGATATTATCGAGGCAAGCTGGCAGGCCTTGGAGGACAGCTTTCAGCATAAGCTTTCAAAAACGTGACAAGGGAAACACAAGAGGAGAGCTATGAAGAGTGACAGTGTTAAATCCGGTATGGAGCGTGCTCCCCATCGCGCTTTGTTTAAGGCCATGGGGTACACGGATGAAGAGCTTAAGCGGCCCCTTGTGGGCATAGCCAATTCGGCTAACGATATCATACCGGGTCACGTGGAGCTTGACCGTATTGTCAGTGCCGTGAAGGCGGGCGTCCGCATGGCTGGCGGGACGCCCATCGCCTTTGGTACCATTGGGATTTGTGACGGCATCGCCATGAATCATATCGGGATGAAGTATTCCCTGGCAAGCCGGGAATTGATCGCCGACGCCATAGAGGTCATGGCCATTGCCCACGCCTTTGATGCCATGGTGATGGTCACAAACTGCGACAAGATCGTACCTGGCATGCTCATGGTATCTGCCAGGTTGAACTTGCCTACGATTGTGGTGAGCGGAGGCCCCATGCTGGCCGGCACCCTCCGCGGAAGAACCATAGACCTCATCAGTGTCTTTGAAGGGGTGGGGGCGGTCAAATCAGGCAAGATGGATGAGGCCGAACTGGCAGATATCGAAGACTGTGCATG
>JASFPF010000099.1:0-5765 GCA_050116135.1 Deltaproteobacteria bacterium
TCCATGACGCCCTATCCAGATCAAAAGCAGGATCGTCCTTTTTCACTCTGTCAATCGCCCTATCAGCCGCCCCAGGAGAAAACTCATTGATGCACTCCCAGATCCGGTGTTGAGACACGGGCTGAACAGGTACAAAGTCAGGTTCGTTCAATCCCATTTGCTTGATGAACTCAAGGTACTCAGACCCGTTCATGGCTACGACTCCTTCCTTGCCCACTTCTTCAAAGACTCTTTTGTAGGCGTCTGGGAACTCATTCATCATGACGCCTCCGTTCTCCCCGTCGGCGATTTGAAGCACGTACGGAACCACGTCTCTTCCGCAGTATTTTTCTCGGCTTTTTGTCTGCGCCTCATAGTAGGGCTGCATCTGGCCAACCAATTTTGTGTCTGATCCCTTCGTCTTAATCAAAACGATTATTTCCTCTACCTCTCCAAGGGAGTTTTTTGCAATCAGTTTATGAGGAACGTAGGGCCTTGTAAAAGCGCTGCCATCCACATTCTCGATAGTGTGCTCCTGGACCATTAGCCATTTATAACCACATTCCTTTAAAGCCTTGATATACTCATGACATACATCCGGATGAATGGGGAGATGCATCTCGGGGGGGGAGAAACCCGTCACGCGACGAAGCGCTTCTAATCCGAAAATCGACGCAAAGTGTTCCTGCCACGCCCTTATGTGCAGTTTGATGTCGGGGACAGGCGTTGATGCAACCACGGCATGAGACCACATGGTTCCCAGCCACTCTACATTGCGATAGTATTTTTCGTCGCCAGTGACCGCTTTCAGATTCTCAAGAACCTTTTCTTCGCCCATCTGTTTGAGGCCCCAGAGAAGGTTACCTGAATAATCCAGCATCAGGCGCGGTGTTTTGCCGCGGTCACGCAGTTCCCTGACAAAATCAGAGATCCTGGAATAACACTGCAAGAATACCGGTGCATTATGATTGTCCCCAACATCTTGATGTTCCATCATAAATTGAAGGTTAGATATCAACTCGGCAGTAGAGAGGTCATCAGACGAGGCAGGAATGGTAGGCTGGTGCATGTGAAGGGCTATTCCAAAAGAAGACTCAACGCTGTCGAAAAGCAAATCCGAAAGCGGCCTGTAAAGATTGTCTCTGTTTCCAGACATGGTCTCTTTGACTTTGTCTTCACTTCCACAAATATAAGGAAAATCTCCCATCATCATGACGCCCTTTGTTGTTTTATAGATGACAAAAACCGATGCTCTGGTACTATATACGCGTCAACCCCGCACAATCAGATAAGCGATGTAGAGCACATAAACCGCCAGTAAGACACTGCCCTCCCATCTATCCAGTGACCGTCTTTTTCCCGTAAACATGCTGCCAAACAATACAAAACTGGCAAGAATAACGACACCGATGTCGATATTATTAATGGTTTGAAACGGCAAAGGCTTTATGGTTGCACTGATCCCGAGGACGAAGAAGATGTTAAAAATATTGGAACCCACCACGTTTCCCACGGCGATCTCAACATTTCGTCTGTAAGCAGCCATGGCCGAAGTGGCCAACTCGGGAAGGGAGGTGCCCACCGCAACGATTGTCAACCCCACCAACGATTCGCTCATGCCAAATTTTAGAGCCATGTGCACGGCGCCATCAACGATCCATTTGCCACCGACTGTGAGACCGATTAGTCCACCAAAAATCAGAAGAGCGGACTTAAGCATGCCGTGCTGTTTTTCTGGCACATGCTTTTCCATGCCCTCGATTTTCTTTGCAATGCTGGCTGAGTAATACATGAATATGGCGAAGAATGACAAAAACACCAATCCGTCCGTTCTGGTGATGGCAGAAAAGTCACGATGATCTATCAAATGGTCATTGGCTAAAATGCCGAGAACCAAGGCTGCCAGTAAACTGAAGGGGATTTCCCTCCATACAGTGCCCTTGGGCACAGTCAAAGGAAAGACGATGGAGGACACACCCAGGATGAGCAAGATATTGGCAATGTTACTCCCCAGAACATTTCCAATGGCAATGCCGGTATTACCCTTAGCGCTTGCCACAATGTTGACAAACAGCTCTGGGGTGGACGTCCCAAAAGCGACTACCGTGAGACCGATGACAAGGTCAGAAATGTTGAAATGCCTGGCAATGGACGAGGCCCCATCAACCAGAAGGTCTGCGCCCTTGACGAGCAAGACGAATCCAACGACTAAAAGAACATAGGGCAGGATGGCGATCAAGGCTGGTCCCGTTCTAAGACCTTCTACCTAGGTTTTGAGCGTCTAGCTGTGCGTGTGGATGACCACAGCTCCATTGCCTCTGCTTTTGTACAATGGGTCATGGCCTGCAGACACTGAATGAATGTGTTGGCTTTTTGCTCTTCAGTCATCCTAAGTCCCTTGTGTCTTCGGATAACATCCCTGATTGGTTTGTCGCCCCGAATCCATTGGACAACACTCTTCAGATCGACACTGAAAGAGCCTGGTGCACTTTTTAATCTCCTGAACCGCGTGAGTGATAGGTTGCTCATTCTGACGCAGGCAGTATATTTCGGTCGCTTCGGATCCGAGGGATCGACGCCCGCCCCCAAGATCAGCCAGCTGCGAGCAAACTCAGTCCGAATATCGCCCCTATAAGTCTTTAGTCTGACACGGTAAAAACGTCTTTGAGAGTACGCACGATTCGTTCTGAAGTAGTTTAACGTCGCTCCAGGCTGTATCTCCTCAATGAGATTGTCAACAAATAGTTTGAAGTCGCGTGTGTCCATATTCCCCCCTTCAAGAATTCCAGGGGCTCAAAGTTAGCCCCTTCAGTTGAGCGGATATGTCCTTAAATCTCAGTATAAGCGCCCCTTTCGACGCGTATTTTGAAACCGTCTCAAGCCAGCAGGTCGGCTTCGCCAGAAGAGCAAATCAAGAGCGTGGTGGGCAGGCCAGACATCATCTCTTCGAAGCGATGTTGGAATTGTCGCCCTTCCTGCTCTTCAGGTACGTTGAACCCTAAGAACACCACTGTGGCGTCTCCTGAGTGCCTTTGAATAACCTCGATAAATGGCGCCTTGGAAACGAGCACGCTTACCTGGGCGTTAAGGCGCGCGTCATCAACCAGCTGACGGAGTGCCTTGGCCGAAGGCTCTCGGCCAGCTTCATCCTGCACTAAGCGTAACAATCTGATCTTAGAATCCATCCAATCCCAGTTCAGCGTCAGCAGATGAGCCAACAGGACCATTAATGAGCCATTCTCTCTCCCACGCCACCAAATGTCAATCCGCCGGTTCGTCCTCAGTCTGGGAAGGCCCTTGTCTCTGAGAAGAATCAGACTCATGCTAAGCAGGCGCACCGAGTTCATGTGCTGCACAAAGGAGGCGGTACGTTCTGCGTCAGACGTCCAACCCATCAAAACAGTATTTGGCCGGAGGGGGCCGATGGGGTACCCCTGGAGCAGAGCCGTGATCCCCTCGTCAAGACTTCTTGTGACCACAACTGTAGAAAGCGCTTTGAAATCATTCTCTTCAAGGAAACCTTTCAGTTGAGCCACTGCCGTTTGCTTTAGATTCCCTATCTCTTGAAGGTCACCTACGAGGACACGTGCCAGAGTGACCAAGCCCCGGTCTTCGCCGATCCATAGCGCATACATGGCTATAGTGAGGTAGGTTTCAGGATCTCTCATCAGCACAAGCACCGTCGGTCTCCAGTTCTTGGGATGCCCCGGCAGTCTGGCGAGTTTAAGAAGGTTATCTCTTAGTCGGGAAAAGAGAAAACCCCATCGGGCATCTCCGAAACGAACCCGAAGAAGCTTCCTTCTCAATAAGCTGTATAACGAGATAAGAAGCCCCGCAGCCAATAGGGCAGCAAGGGGGTTGATCAGGAATGCTGTTGCCGCGCAGCCAGCAGCCCCAAACAAGGCCGATGTCCAGTGATAATACTTAAAACGTGGTCGAAAAGAAGGATTCCCGGCAAATGACTCGACAAAGGCGGCCAGATTCACCATGCCGTAAGTGTAAAGAAAGAACATGGTCACGACTGAAGCGAGAACATTGAAGGCCGCGCCTTGAGCGTTGTTCCCCGCCCAGGAGATCACCGCCAGCGTGATCGCAAGTGTGAGCAGCAAGGCCCGATGAGGTTCATCACCACGGCGCGATCCCTTTCCCAGGAAACTCAACTGGGGAATCACTCTATCACGAGCCACAGCCTGCAAGACGCGGGGAGCTCCTAAAAAAGAACCGAGGGCACTGGAGAGCGTGGCTGCAAGAACACCCGCAACAACGAAAAAACCGGCTCCAAAAAGGGCTTGACTGCAAAGTGTTTCAAACGAGACTTCCAGAAGCTGTTGACGTGTCTGTGCGCCCCCACATAACAGAATTTGCCCCAAGTAAATCAAGAAGCCTACTGCCACAGCCGCCAGCGTGCCTATTGGAATCGAACGTCCGGGATTCTCGAGATCCCCTGACATGTTGACCCCTGCCATAATCCCTGTCACGGCTGGAAAATAGATGGCAAAAACCTTCCAAAATGATATTCCCGGACTGCCGTAAGCTGGAGACCAGTTCTGCAGGAATTGATCCTGCTCAAAATGAAGCATCGCTCCACCAATAAAGGTCACAATGGAGATGCCCAGAATGGTCATAATCAGGTACTGTGTCTTGATCGCCCATTTCGCCCCCACATAGGAGATGGAAAAAAGTATCACGGTCGCTGCCAAGGCAATGGTTCGAAAGTGGCTGGCAATCTCTGGAAAAGTTCGGACTAGAGCCTCCGTAAAACCTAGGATGTAGAAAGGCACGGAAATCGCTTGAGCGGAAAATAGGGCCAACCCAATGGTCCCACCAAACTCTCCTCCTAAGGCCCGAGAGATGAGAAAATAGGCCCCTCCCCCAGATACCGGCGTGTTTGTGGAGACCGCCGATATGGACAATGACGTCAGCGTTGTGATAGTTTTTGCCAGCAACAAAATCAAAAGAGCATGAAAGATGCCAGCTTGCCCAATCACAAAACCAGACCGCATGAACATAATCACGCCAAGGATAGTCAGAATCGACGGCGTGAATACGCCTCCAAATGTCCCTAAGCGATTTGGGACAACCGAGGGCTCTTTGGGATGCTTTCTGTTATCGAAATCCATATTCAACCCGCCATATCCTCACTGCCTTGGGTTCGTTGGGTCACTTCCTGTTCAAGGCCATAGAGGGAAATACAGTTTGTTTCTAAAGAATAAGAGTCCATTGATGTAGATACTGGAAATAGTGGCACTAACAACTGGTTTTCTGTGGAAAACAACCAAGTCAAAGGGCGTTGGGCGCGTTCTGACTGCCGTGAACACTTAGCCTTAACACTGGAAGCTCAGACCTATACAGATGACGAAAAGAGATTCCCAAAAGGCCTCTTTTAGAGCGGCATAAGTTCCTGGTTCGGCCTTTTACGGGGCATCAAGCCTTTTACGCTTTGAGTGCCATCGCAATGTCACCAAGAAAGCACCAGCCCACATCAAGAAGCCTATATCATCTAGTCTTCCTATCATCAGGTCTGGCATATAGAAATAGACGACTGCGCCACAAAGAAAGCTTGTCGCCAGGGCTGTAACATACCGCATCCAGGTGAAGAGCCTGAAAAACACTAAGAACAAGAAGGTCCAACAGAGATACACCGTTACAGTCCCTAGTAGGCGATACCTGGCCGGAATGCATTCTGAAATCTTCACAACAAAGGCATTCAGTCTATTCCCTCGTTTCTCCAAGCGCAGTGCGGCAACTTGCCCTATGGTCATTTTCTCATCAATATGAATTCCAGC
>JASFPF010000100.1:0-5730 GCA_050116135.1 Deltaproteobacteria bacterium
GTCTTTTCCGCGCGACATTACCCCAAAAATCGATGTCCCCTTAGCCCATTGGGCAGACCAATACACCCTTGAATTGCTTGTCCATAGCCAAGTGTTCCTGTTGGTATTGATTTTTGTATAATCGTACTTAGAATACAGTATAGGATGGGCAAATTCAGGGTTTAAGTTGGAGGAATAACTCTTTAATCTACTATGATCTCGAAATTTTTCCCGAGTCAATATGGGAGGTGATCCAATATGAGCAATGAGCTTGGGGATGTTTTAACAAAGACAGGTGAAGAGTATAGGGAAAAGATCTCAAGTGAATCCCGATTATACCTTGAGGTTGACATTGGAAACCAAGGGAAGAAGTTGGGTTATGAGCGCATCAAGGAAAACTATGACGGTGTAAAAGCGATTGTACCACTGAAAACACCGGTTGCAGGGATGAGGGTTCGGGTCGATGGCAGGACGTTTATTCATCATGCTCAGCTTGAATCCGGCATTGCCGTACCAGGATATATTGCTAAGGAGGCCGGTTTGGTACACAAGCTCTATGTGCCGAATGACGACATGATCCTGAATTTTGCCTGATGTATGGTTGTTTGTTTAAAGTGAACTACTTAGCGGAGTCGCTCTTGGCTCCGCTTTTTAGCTTAGCCGGCATGGCGGGAAATCTCGCAGGTGAAAGTCCTCTTTGCCCCGCGGTGGCTGGGCGCGGAATAGACGCTCTTTCGTCTTGGACCATCCTGACGAAATTTCTACCAGCCTTCGGTGGACTTGCAAATTCGGTGAAGCTGTGATTTACATTTGAGCCTTAGAGACATCAGGAGGAGACAAACCGAAGGTCTAGTCTGGATATTCTCCTATGCCCCAGGCCCGCTTTGATTCCTAAGGCGAAAAGTCTCTTGAGGACCCCGGCCTCAATGCATGCAAGACCGATATGATCTCAAATCAAAAGCCAGGGGGAAAATAGTAGAAATGGAGAACCATATTGATCAGCCAGGTTGAACGCACAGGGGCATTGGGCAGGTGCCGGCACCTCAAGGTTTGGTTGGTGGTGTCCATGTCTTTATTGGCAGGTTGTGCCTCTCCTCCAACGTCGAACATGGCTTATTTCAGCAGCGCGGAGAGGGTGAGAAAAACAAACAGGGATAATTTGGTTCTCCTGTCCGTGGGCATGACAAAATCTGAGGTTTTGCGGTTAATGGGAACTAAAACAGTAGAGACCGAGTTTATGACCATCACCAATCCATATAGGATCGAAACCTTACAAGGCGGTGATGGAGAAACTTATGAGATTGTGTCCTATTATACGGACAGAAAGAAGACGGACGGTGCCATCACGGACGATGAAATCACCCCCCTTGTTTTTCATGCTGGTGGACTGAGCGGCTGGGGTTGGCCCTTCCTCGACCAAATCATCTCGAAATTCCACCCAGGAATGAAGCCCCCGGAGGTACAACCTGCGGTGCCTGAGCCGGCCCAGGGCCTGGCTCTATCCCAAAGCTTCCAAGAACCGACGCCCACTGTAATGCATGTAAAACCTCCCCAGACAAAGGTGACACGGGCCTCGGTTCCGAAAGAACCAGCCCCTGCCTTAGAGCTAAAGAGAGCCATTTCATCTTCTAAGTATTTCCCTCTGCTTGAATACAAGAAAGCCTATGGCCTGTTCCTTGAGCATCGTTATGAGGAGGCATTGGCCCTCTTTCAGGACTTTTTGCAGCGGTATCCTCACCATGATCTGTCAGACAATGCCCAATACTGGATTGGCGAGAATTACTATCACGTGAAGGATTATGCCAACGCGATTGTTGCCTTTGAGAAGGTCATCACCCATTATGCTGACGGAAACAAGACACCAGACGCTTTGCTTAAGATCGGCTACGCCTACATCGCTTTGGAAAATTTCACCACCGCTCGAGTCTTTCTAAAAAGAGTCATCGATAATTACCCTGTCAGCGAAGCTGAACCTAAGGCACAGGCCAAGCTGAAAGAGATTGAAAACCTTTAGGCCACCTCTAAAAATTGTCTATCAACTCGATTTCTGCGTTATGCTCAAATTGTAATCCTCGAAATACTACGAGTATTCCTGCGGTTAAAATTTTCGCATGCTTTGAACTCGGGCCGGTATCCTAATTTTTAGAGGCACCCTTTAGTATGGCTTTTTCTTCAATTTGGCACACACCAAGGTAGACTCGACAGAAGCTATGTCAGTATTCTATCTTCTTTCCTGCCTGTATTTGGCTCTTCAGTCTATGGATGAAGCACGGAAGGCCTGATAAGTTTAAAATGGTGTGGACTTCAGGGCGACCGGCACTGGATCCAAAAATTGTAGAGGAGGTTTTGTGACTCAAGGTTCTCTGGATAGCCTGTATCAGATCTATGGGTTATACGATGATTTCTCGAACGGTCTGTCCATGGCGTGTAAGCGAGGTTGCTCCAAGTGCTGCACTCAGAATGTGACCATGACGACCCTTGAGGGGCGTGGAATCATCGAGTACCTGAGTCTTAACGATCAGGAAGCGCTTTTGTCATTCAACCGTGGCACGTCCCATTCTGAATGTTACAGACCCACGATGACGACGAACGATTTTGCCCTTTTCTGTTTGAAAGGAGAGGACCCACCTGAAGAGCAAAGTGATTACTCTGGATTGGCTTGCAGATTCCTTGTAAAAAACGAATGTGTGATCTATGATGCCCGTCCTTTCGGATGCCGTTGCTTTTTTTCAACGCAGGTTTGCGAGGCTGAACCATGCGCTGTCGTTGACCCCTTTCTCCTGACCGTCAATACGGTATTTTTGCAGTTCATTGAGCATATTGACACAGACGGTTTTTTTGGCAATCTGAACGATATCCTCACTTTTCTGGCACCAGAAGACCGGAACAACCTCACGAATAACTCAGTTCATTTGAGCCCCTTTCCTCGGAATAGAAGTATTTCTGGCCTTTTGATCCCTCCTGAAAACCAGGCACGGATGGGACCGATCTTGAAGGACCTAAAAAGAATCGCATACCAGTGAGCGCCGGCTGCTGGGAAAAACTGACAAGCTCTTTCAAGGTCGCACACATTGACGAACGAAACGTCATTAGGCATGATGATGAACGGCAAGGGGGCATCCTAAATGGCATAGATAGCAATGTGTTGAGGGTTACGATCTTTGGTGCCAACACTGATTGTGACATATTGCATCTTTTCTCATGCTGTATGGTAGTCTCTATCTGATAGGATCGAGCTCGCCCTTGAGACTGAGGCTGAAGAACTGGAAGAAATCAGTGTAAAACCCAAAAGCACAAATATCACATTGGAAATCTTCGGACTGGCCTGGATGCCTTTTCGAAAGGATGGCAGAGGCCGGCTGAGCCCCGATTGGGTATGAAGTGACTGTGGCCCATGTTGAAGATTAAAAACCGATCACAAAGAAAGTAGGAAAAGAGATGCTTAAAGAAGTTAAAGAGTTTGGTCCTCTCTCATAGCCTTCCCCTGTCGCTGGCCGCTGTTTCTAAGGAAACGTAGTCCCTAGTTGCCTATCAAGGGCGTCTTCTCTTTGCGCACCATATGAGGCCAATCTTAAGCCTTGAGCCTCCCTCCAGGTTGTGATGGCCACTTCAATCCCTGTGACCGTGAAATCGAAGGGCCAGCCCCTTAAGGAACGTGGCCAAGAGGAAGGACAGCCCCGCAATGACAATGATCGTGGCACCTGCAGGGAGGTTGGGCCCGTAAGACACCATGAGCCCAGATGAGGTAAAGACGGCACCCAAAAGGGAAGCGAGGATCATCATTTGCCCCAGGCTGCGGGCATAATAACGGGCGGTGGCCGCTGGCAGGGTGAGAAGGGCTATCACAAGGATGATGCCCACGACCTGAATGAGAATCACCACGGTTAGAGCGATAAGACAAAGCAGTAAAAGGTAGGTACTCACCACACCGACCCCCTGAAGCTCACTGTATTCCTCATCAAAACAAACGGCCAAAAGGCGTTTGTAAAAGAGAAGCACCAAACAGATGATGAGAGCATCAAGACAAGCCAACTGCCACACGTTGGACCGTTCTACCAACAGGATATTGCCAAACAGGTAACTCATCAGATCCACGTTGTAACCGGGGGTCTTGTAGATAAACAAGATGCCCACAGCCATCCCGATGGCCCAAAGGGCACCGATGATAGTGTCTTCGTATTGATGATAGCGCAGACTGACAAAGCCTATAATGAGTGCAGCAATCAGGGCTGATACAAGAGCACCGTGCATGGGGTCGTATCCATAGAAATAAGCGATTCCCATACCCCCAAGGACTGTATGAGAAATCCCACCGCTGATGAAAACGATTCGCTTAACAACAACATAGGTTCCAATGACACCACAAGCCAGGCTAGCCAGGAGCCCGATGACAAATGCATTCTGCATGAAGCTGTTGCTCTGCAGAACCTCAATGAATTCTAACACCGGCGGATATCCCTATTTTTACCCTAATTGAGCGAAAGTTGAGGATGCCGCAGCTGCAAGGCGTCAAGGGTTTGGCTGTAGTCGTCTACGCCGAATCCTTGACAACGCAGCAGATGCGGTATCATCGGCTTTCCCGCAGGGCAAACAAAATGGAGGGTTTTTTCTAAGTTCATATCTCATCAATGGATGACATGCCAGAAGACAGCTTAAAAGGCGTATGCCATTATCATTTTTTTTATTACTGCCTCTACTTTTGTATTACGCTCAATTAGGGTTTTATAATTCACACTTGTGTTTTAACATATGGACCGGCCCACCGTAGCACGCCTCGATGACATCCCCGGTGATGTGGCGAGTGGGGTTGCATACAAGACGCCGGTTGACACAAGCAACATGATTCACGTATGTGGAGATGAAGCCTAGGTCATGAGAAACAAGAATAATGGTCACTTTCTCGTTGAGCTTTTTTAGCAGTTCGTAGATGTCTTGTTCAACCCGTCCATCTATACTCGCGGTGGGCTCGTCTAGGAGAAGCATTTCCGGTTTTCCTGCCAAGGCCCTTGCCATGAGCACCCTTTGTTTCTGGCCACCGGATAGTGTGCCAAAACGGCGATGGCGGAGAGCCTCGATTTCTGTCTCTCTCATAGCCTCTTCTGCGGCCTGGCGATCACTTTTCCCATATCTCCCTAACACAGGAGCTTTTCCCAACCGGCCGATGAGAACCACATCCATGACACTGATGGGAAAGCTCGCATCCAGGTCTGCATGCTGGGGAACATAACTGACGAGGTGGCGGGCCTTCTCCGGGGTCTGGCCAAAGACCCGCACCTGCCCTTTCAAGGGGTGTAGTAGGCCGAGGATGATTTTCAGAAGCGTGGTCTTACCACTTCCATTGGGACCGACCACCCCCAGGAAATCCCCCTCTTGAACCGTCAGGGTGATATCCTCAAGCACACGAGGACCATCATAGGCAAAATCGACCTGAGAGACTTCAACAACCGGGTTGTTTTCGTTCATTGCATCACTTCTGCAAGCGCCTCAGCTATCTTTCTTATGTTTTCGAGATAGTCTTTGGCCAAAGGGTCAATGTAAACAACTTTCCCACCAATGGCACGGGCTATCGTCTCGGCACTGGCGTGACCGAACTGTTGCTGAACGAAGACGACCTGGATGCATTCCTCCTTCGCTTGCTCGATGAGATCCGCCAATATTTTAGCACTTGGTTCTTTTCCCTCCCTCTCGATCGGTATCTCCTCCAAGGCATAGTCACGGGCAAAGTATCCCAATGCCGGATGAAACACTATG
>JASFPF010000101.1:0-5696 GCA_050116135.1 Deltaproteobacteria bacterium
CTTGAGTCCTTCGGCCCTGAAACCCTTTCAGAGAAGATAAACGGTAAAGCAGAGCTTTACCTTTCAGCCGGTTTTGTGAGCCTTCGATGCCAGCGGTTTGCCAGCCTTATCGATCCCCAATCGTGGTTGGAGGTTTTTGTCTACGACATGGGAACCCTGCACCAGGCCTTTGCGGTCTACAGCATGCAAAAGCGTGGGGAGGCAACGCCTTTGGATCTCACCCCCTTTTCCTATGAAACAGGAAATGCCTTGTTTTGTGTCCACGGGAGATACTATGTGGAGATCATTGCTTCGGTGCCTTCGGAGTCCATGGCGGAAGCCATGCTTTCTTTTGGAGAGACCTTTGTCTCAAAGACGTCTGTTGAGGCACAGCACATGGAGGAACTGGCGCTCTTCTCCAAGGACCATTTAGAAGAAGGAAGTATCACCCTTTTCATTTCCGATACCTTTGGTTTTTCCGGCCTGAAAAATTGCTTCACAGCCCGTTATCATGTGGCGGGCAAAGAACTGACTGCCTTTATATCCAAAAAAGAGGACCCTGCAGAAGCTGAAAGGGTGGCGGCGGCCTACCAAGCCTTTCTCTTGGAAAATGGCGGCACCGCCATCCCTTTAGGGGCCGATCTCATGCCAGGTTCGCTCGTAGACATACTGGACACCTTTGAACTCATTTTCCGCCACGGCCAGTATGTGGCTGGCGTCCACGAGGCAGAGACCCACGAGGCAGCTGAAGAGCTGGGCTGGACACTTAAAAGGCACCTCGCGGAGGCGGTTCAGTGACCCCATTGTCCAAAAAGCAAGTGATGACTCGGAGGGACTTTCTCATCCGCTCGGTCAAGGCCGGCACTGGCATTGCGGCGGCCGGAGGCCTGAGTCTCTGGCTCTATGATTCAAAGGCGCCCAAACGCTCCCAAGAACAGGAGGGGCTTGTCACCCTTCCCGACTTTTCCCTCCCACATATGGGCAGCCAAATGAGTATAGTGAGAGGCCAAGACCGCGTCCAGACGGTTCAGCGCGCGCTAAAGGCCCTGGGAGGGATTGAGGCCTTTGTCCGCCCAGGCGACCGGGTGCTTCTCAAAGTCAATGCTGCCTTTGCCACGCCGCCCATCCTTTCGGCGACTGCAAACCCGCAATTGGTGGGCGAAGTCGCCAGGCTGTGTTTCAAGGCTGGAGCGTCTTCCGTCACGGTGACGGACAACCCCATCAACGATCCCGCAAGCTGCTTTGCCCTCACAGGCCTTGCTCAAGCGGCGCATGCGGTGGGGGCTCAGGTGGTGACCCCTAAAGAAAGCTATTTCAAACCCACAACCTTGCAAGGCGGGACCTTGATCAAGCATTGGCCCTTGCTTTACACACCATTTGAGGGCGTGGAGAAACTCATTGGCATCGCGCCCGTCAAAGATCACCACAGAAGTGGCGCATCCATGACCATGAAAAACTGGTATGGTCTTCTAGGGGGCCGCAGAAACCTCTTTCACCAGGATATCCACAACATCATCAAAGAGCTCGCCATGATGGTTTCCCCCACGCTGGTGATCTTGGATGGCACATGGACCATGATGACCAACGGTCCCACGGGGGGGTCCCTGGCGGACTTGAAGCAGACAAACACCATGATCGTCAGCACAGACCAAGTGGCTGCAGACGCTTTCGGGGCAACCCTGCTGGGAAAAGCCCTTTCGGACCTTCCCTACATTGCCAAGGCCCAGGAACAAGGGGTGGGGCAATCCGACTACGAGTCCCTCACGCCGTTGCGAGATCATGTGGCCTGATTGGATGGAAGATCGCTTGTGAGAATCGTTAGAGCCCGGCAGATCAGCCAGATGTTCTTTTTTCTGCTTTTTTTGTGGCTCTGCGTGGTGGCCTCCGTGGGGGAGACGTGGTGGCAACTGCGCGGCTGGCCGGTAAACTGGCTGCTGCAGCTTGATCCTCTTGTCGCCCTTGGAACCATACTCACCACCCGAGCCCTGTATGCGGGGTTGCTGTGGTCGCTGGTGACCGTGGTCTTGACTATACTCTTGGGGAGGTTTTTTTGCAGCTGGGTGTGTCCCTTTGGGACCCTCCACCATTTTGTGGGCTTTCTGGGGAGTCGGGGGAAAACCCTTTCGGAAAAGGCAGCCAGGAACCAGTATCATCGTGCCCAAGCTGTCAAGTATGTCCTTCTCGTCTTTCTACTGGGGGCGGCAGCTGGAGAGTTGCTGGCCGGTTTGCCTGTTTTTGTGGGGCTTTCTCCTGGCCCGTCTTGGCCTGGCGGAGTACTTCTCATCCTTTTTCTGTTGGTGCTCCTTTTCCTCTCCTTGCTAAAACGATCGATAAAAAAATCCAGCATGGCCTACTGGGTGGTGGGTGTCGCGGTGTGGATGCTTCTGGCATGGTCCTTGTCCGGCCATTCCCTGATCGGCGCATCCCTTCAAACCGGGCTTTTAGATCCCATTCCTCTGATGCACCGGTCTATCAATCTAGTCATCCTGCCCCTTGTCGACGGGGTCACGCATCAGCTGGCCGTGAGCCAGCGTCACACGCTGGGGGCATGGCTCATAGGCGCGATCTTTTTGGCCGCCGTCTTGTTGAACCTGAGCACACCTCGGTTCTATTGCAGGTTTGTGTGTCCCCTGGGGGCCCTGTTTGGGGTCCTGAGCCGCTATGCCTTGTGGCGCGTTGGGAAAAATCAAAGCGAGTGCAGTCAGTGTGCACGCTGTGAGGCGGCCTGTGAAGGGGCTTGTGAGCCTTCAACCAAGATTCGGATCAGCGAATGTGTGCTTTGCATGAACTGTCTGGACACGTGTCGAGAGGATCTCATGGGTTATGGCACGACACCTTCCGAATTGGGAGAAATCGTGTCGCCGGACCTTTCTCGAAGGGGTTTTGTGGTGTCCTTGCTTTCGGGCGTGGCCGCTGTGCCCGTCACCCGACTTGGCGGCACCTTAGGCGCAAGTTGGTCTCCCACGCTCATACGCCCTCCAGGGGCCCTGGGAGAAGAAGATTTTCTAAAACGGTGCATCAAATGTGGACAATGCATGCGGATTTGCCCCACCAACATTATTCACCCGGCCCATCTCCAGGGAGGCCTGGAAGGCTTCTGGACGCCTGTTCTAGACTTCCGGGCCGGCACCAGCGGTTGTCAATACAACTGCATTGCCTGCGGGCATGTCTGTCCCACGGCTGCCATACGGCCCATCACCGTGGATGAAAAACAGGGCAAGAACGATTTCGCCCCAGGCGGTCCCATCCGGCTGGGGACAGCTTTCGTGGATCGGGGCCGATGCCTTCCCTGGGCCATGGACAAGCCCTGCATCGTCTGCCAGGAAAACTGCCCGGTGAGTCCTAAGGCGATCTTTACGCGGGAACACTTTAGCCCTGTGAGGGCAGGTCCGTTCATGGTAAAGTCAATTGATGGCATGACGGTCACGTTGCAGGGAGGCAATCTGAAACCAGGGGCTGTGGCAACAGGAGACCATGTTTGTCGCACCATCAATCAGAAGGAAAGTGGGCGCTGGAAAATCCTGGAAAACACGGAGAGCGTCCTGGTGCTTTCTCCAGACCTGACCAAGCCAGGCCTGCCCGAGGCAGGAAACCATGTAGAGATTCAGATTCGGCTGAAACAGCCATATGTGGACCTAACACGCTGCATCGGCTGTGGGATTTGCGAGCACGAATGCCCGGTGAGGGGCCGACGGGCTATCCGGGTAACAGCAGAAAACGAATCTCGGAGCAAAGAGCATACGCTCCTTTTGACTTAAATCAGTAAACGGAAAGAGGAGGAGGGAACAACCCATGACCAAAGAAGGAAAATATCTGTCACGCAGAGAATGGCTCAAAGGCGCAGGCGCGGCGGGCTTAGGGTCTGTGCTTCTTTCCACAGGCATCACGGCCAGGGCTTCCAGTGAAAAGCCCACGGAAAGCTCAAAGCCTCGGGTCGTGCCCACCCGACCCTTCGGCAAGACAGGCGTGCGGGTCTCCTGTCTCGCCTTGGGCGGCATGTTCGACATTCCATCTAACCAGCTCATGCTCAAGCAGGCCTTAAAGTGGGGCGTCACCTATTGGGATACAGCGGACTGTTACGGTGGTGGAAAGAGCGAGAAGGGCATCGGGAAGTTCTTTTCCGGGTATCCCGAAGTCCGCAAAAAGGTCTTTCTGGTAACCAAATCCGATGCCCGAGATCCGAAAGGTATGACACGGCTGCTGAATCGATCCCTAGAAAGGATGAAAACGGATTATATCGACCTCTATTTCATTCATGGACTGAGCGATATTGGGGAGGTGAACGCCGAGACCCGACGCTGGGTAGAACAGGCCAAGACACAAGGAAAAATCAAGTTCTTCGGCTTCAGCACCCACAAGAATATGGAAAAGTGTATGCAAGAGGCCGCCAAACTGGGATGGATCGATGGGATCATGACGAGCTACAACTTCCGCCTCATGCACACCAAGGAGATGAGGGCTGCCGTGGACGCCTGTGTCCAGGCAGGCATTGGTTTGACAGCCATGAAGACCCAAGGTGGGGGACCGGTATACGCGGAAAGCGAGACAGAACTTGAGCTGGCCGGGAGGTTTCTAAAACAGGGTTTTACCGACAAACAAGCCAAGCTCCTGGCTGTTTGGGAGGACCCCCACATGGCGAGTCTCTGCTCGCAGATGCCCAATCTGACTATTCTTATGTCCAACGTGGATGCTGCGTGCCGGCAGCAGACGCTCTCGGCTGGAGATAAGAAACTTCTGGAACAATATGCTTTTGAAACCACAGGGACCTACTGTGCAGGATGTGCCCACATCTGTGAGCCAGCCCTTGAAGGAAAAGTACCTATCAGCGACGTGATGCGATACCTGATGTACCATCACCATTATGCAGAAAATGATCAGGCCAGAGCCCTGCTTGCAGAACTGCCAAGGGAGATCTGTCATCGCCTCTCGAGTCTGGATTTTACTGCTGCGGAGCGGAGATGTCCCCATGGCCTCAAGATCGGGAAATTGATGAGGGAGGCGGCGCGCGTCTTGGCCTAAAGAAAGAAGCAGGCAAGTTGTTGACGGCGGGTGCCCAAAGCTTCTCTTAGCCGGGTTGCAGACAGCGGGTGACCCACGGCTGTCGGCATTGACCTCCCTGGATGTTTCATATATGTTGACATGCAAAAAGGCCTTGGCATAAGTCATTTGAACGACCAACACGACTGGGTGTCAAGCCGTTTTGCGAAGGCCGGTGATTGTCTCTGAGAAAGGAGAATACCTGCATGGCAACAAAGAACGATCTCGTTCTTGAAGATTTCACGAGCGTGACCGATCACATTCACAGGGCACTAGAAAGCATCAACACGATCTACAAGTCTTCCAGCCTGACCGAAAAACAGAAGTCTGAGGTGGGCAGGCTCGGGCGCTTGCTTCACCAAACCGGTCATGACATGGGTCACGTTTTCATGACGTTGGATTCCCTGCCCGATCAACTTAAAGAGAAACTACACGAGCATTATGGGCATTAGTGCCAAAATATGAAGTTTTTGTTGTTTGTGGCAGAAAATTTAAGCACTAATTAGTGTCTGTCCATAAATCGGGATGTTGATGGCTTCATCACCGACAAAAAGTCGAGGGTACCAATACCCCGAGAGGCTCAAAACGGGATTCATGACATTAGACAATAAGAATTGTCATGGAGTAGGCTTTCAAGCCACACCGGTGCTCTGGATGAAGCAAAATGTATTTTGAAATTC
>JASFPF010000102.1:0-5643 GCA_050116135.1 Deltaproteobacteria bacterium
AACAGGCCCGCCTGATCCCGGCGAACCGGCAAGGGTGGCTGAAGCTGCACAACGCCTAGGATTAAGCTATGTGGTCGTCACCTCAGTGACCCGGGACGATCTTGTAGACGGTGGCGCCGCTCATTTTGCAGGCACCATTGAAGCCATTCGCAAGACAATGCCTGAGGCACTGGTTGAGGTCCTGGTCCCAGATTTTCAGGGAAGCAAAACGGCCTTCCAGACGGTTTTAGCGGCCCGACCCCATGTCTTAAATCACAATCTTGAGACCGTCCCCCGTCTTTATGCCTCGGTTCGACCGGAAGCTGTCTACGGACGCTCACTTGAATTGCTAGAACGGGCCAAGCAATACGATCCCATGCTTCCCACGAAGTCAGGCCTCATGCTCGGCCTGGGAGAATCCTCAAAAGAAGTCGAGGAAACGCTTCAAGATCTTCTGGACGCAGGGTGCCAAATCCTGACGTTGGGGCAATATCTTCAGCCCACAAGGCGGCACTTAAAAGTTGATCGTTTCATTGAGCCCGAGGAATTTGATCACTGGCAGGAGAGGGCTCTTAGAATGGGTTTTAGTAACGTGGCGAGCGGGCCGTTGGTGCGTAGTTCTTATCGTGCAAAAGAGCTCTATCAGGCCCATTTAATGAGGACTTCTAGTGACGATCATGTCCACCCCTAACCCCTTTGACCAACACCCCATCCCAAATATCGCGTTCCAAAATCGATTTCACGTTCGACCTTGACCGCACAGACCTTGAACTCCGGTATTTTGGCTACAGGATCCAAGGCACCATGGGTCAGCAAATTGGTTCTGGTTTCAGGATAATGGAAGGTCATTGAAACAACGCCGGGTGGGGTGGTCTTGGTAATCTTTGCCTTGGCCCGTACCGTTCCCCGCTTGGAAGTCACCTTGACGGCGTCGTCGTCTTCAATCTCCAGGGGCGCCGCATCAACAGGATTGATTTCCACCCGTTCTTCACCACGCAACACATTCATGCCGGCTACCTTTCGCGACAGCGTGCTGTGGAAATGAAAGAAACTCCGTCTTGTGGTCAAGATAAAGGGGTATTCATGACTGGTGGCTTCTGCCGATGGGGTATAAGACACTGGGCTGAACTCTGCACGACCCGTGGGGGTGCTGAATTTTTCCGCATAAAGATATGAGGTCCCAGGATGTTCTATATCTGGGCAGGGCCACTGCAGTCCGGTCCTCTCAATGCGATTATAGGTGATGCCGCCATATTGGGGCGTCAGACCACGAATCTCTTCCATGATCTCTTCCGGGCCGTTAAAATCAAACCCCCTGGCTCCCATGTTTGCTGCAATGTCACAAACGATCATCCAGTCAGGACGACTGTTTCCCACAGGCTCTATGGCCTTGCGAACTCGCTGTACTCTTCGTTCCGTATTTGTAAAGGTTCCTTCTTTTTCAGCAAAGCTCGCCGCAGGCAGGACCACGTCAGCCATCTGGGCTGTCTCCGTGAGAAACAAATCCTGGACCACGAGCAGCTCGAGTCGTGACATGGCTTCTTCAACAAAACTCGTGTTCGCTTCTGTCACGACGGGATTCTCACCCATAATATAGAGGGCCTTCACATGGCCTGCATGAGCCGCCTCAAAGAGTTCGGTCAAAGCCAGCCCCGGTGCGGGGTTGAGCTGGCACCCCCAAGCCTTCTCGAATTTTTTCCGGATTCCTGGATCCTCAACCTTCTGGTAACCGGGCAACACATTCGGCAGAGCCCCCATGTCGCAGGCCCCTTGCACGTTGTTCTGCCCCCTGAGCGGATTCACCCCTGAAAAAGGCTTGCCGATGTTGCCCGTGAGGAGTGCGAGGTTGGCTATAGCCTTCACATTATCCGTGCCATGGGAGTGCTGGGTAATCCCCATGGCATAGAGGATGGTTGCCGGTGAAACGGAGGCGTACATGGTGGCAGCTTCGACAATCTTCTGGGCCGAGACACCCGTCACCTGCTCTGCCACACTGAGATCCCAATCCATGACCGCCGCCTCAAAAGCGTCAAACCCCTCGCATCGTTCCTTAATAAACGCCATGTCCAACAATTTCTTTTCGATAATGACCCGAGCCATGGCATCCAACAGGGCCACATCAGTGCCGGGTTGATGCCTCATCCAGATATCGGCCATACGGCACAGCACGGTTCGTCTGGGATCGGCCGTGATGAGCTTTGCGCCCTGTTTAACGGCCCTTGTAATCTGTCTGCCTATGATGGGATGGGCGGCTGTCGTGTTACTGCCTATGACGAAAATGCAAGCAGCCTGTCCTATGTCAGAAATGGCGTTTGTCATGGCGCCACTGCCCAGAGTGGCAGCCAGACCGGCTACCGTAGGCGAGTGTCAGAGGCGAGCGCAGTGGTCGACATTGTTGGTCTCCATAACGACCCTGACAAATTTTTGAAAGAGATAGTTTTCTTCATTGGTGCACTTGGCAGAAGAAAGGCCAGCAAACTGGTCTCCTTTGTAATGAACCAGGGTACTGGCTACGTACTTGATCGCCTGCTCCCAGTTGACCTCAACAAATTCTCCTTCCCATTTGACAAGGGGGGCTGTTAAAGGCTTGCCTGTCTCTCCTGTTTCGTCAATGACATGTGCGATCCGGTCAAGAGGGTCGTATGCCCGCACGAGCGGGGAGGATAGCCGGTCAGGGCTGTGGACAAAGTGATAGCCAAAACGCCCTCGAACACACAGTTCTCCCCGGTTCACAGGATTGCCATGGTCGCCCCTGGCCTTCACAACCGCATCTCCACGGACACCCAAGTAAAGTCCGCAGCCTATACCACAATAAGCACAGGTGGTTTTTACTTCCCGCGTTGGATGTTGGATATTTTTGGGGATCAAGGCTCCCACCGGACAGCGCTCGACGCATTCTCCGCAAGAGACACAAACCGATTCCTTGAATGGTTTATCACCAAAGGTTGTGACTCTAAGCTCATAACCCCGATAGGCCATGTTAATGGCGTCAACGCCTACGATTTCCCGGCAGGTTCGGATGCATATGCCACATTGGATGCATTTATTCGGATTGAAATCAAAGAAAGGATTGCTTGTGTCGAGTGGAAGATCTTTGGCTACCCATTTTAGGCGATTGAGTCGCTTCTCATCAAAGCCGACGCGGTTGACGAGTGCTTGCAGACGGCATGTCCCGCTCTTGGGGCAAAGGAGGCAGTTGAAATCGTGGTCACTCAGGATGAGTTCAAGGGTTACCCGGCGAACCCGCTCGATCTCAGCATCATCTGTGATGACCACCATCCCATCCTCAACAGGCGTGCGGCAGGCAGGATGGAGTTTTCTCTTGTTTTCGATCCTAACCAGGCATATTCGGCAAACGCCCTCAGACGTGAGCTCAGGACAATAGCACAAAGTAGGAATGAAAATCCCAGCACTTCGTGCCGCTTCCAGGATGGTCATCCCTTCCCGGGCCTTCACTTCCAGGCCGTTTATAGTCAGGGTCAACTTATTGGTCATTGCTTACTGATCACTTATTTGGCCTGAGATACATTCCACAGCGCTGAACTTGGGTGGGCATGCCGCCATACACGCGCCACATTTAATGCACTTGGTCTGATCGATTTCGTGAACTTGCCTTTTCCCCCCTATGATAGCATGAGCCGGACAGGCCTTCAGGCACAGCATGCACGCCTTACACCGATACTCCTTGATACGGTAAGAAATCAAAGACCTGCACACAAGGGCCCGGCAGCGCTTGTCGCGGATGTGTTCCTCATATTCCTCTCGAAAATACCTAATGGTGGAAATCACTGGGTTCGGCACGGTCTGTCCCAGACCGCATATAGAACCAGCCTTGACGGCCTCTGCCAATTCCAAAAGCACCTCAATATCATCCGGTCTTCCTTCTCCTTTGGTAATGTCATTCAGTATTTCAAACATCTGCTTTGTGCCCAGCCTGCACAACGTGCACTGGCCGCAGGACTCATTTTGGGCAAAATCGAGAAAATATCGGGCCATGTTCACCATGCATGTGCGCTCATCCATGATAAGCATGCCACCGGAGCCCATGATGGATCCCACCCGGGCCAACGACTCGTAATCCACAGGGAGATCCAAGAGTTCCTCGGGGATACAACCGCCGGAGGGACCACCGGTCTGTACAGCCTTGAACCGCTTATTGCCTCTGATCCCGCCACCAATATCAAAGATGATCTCCCTCAAGGTGGTCCCCATGGGAACTTCTACAAGGCCCGTATTCTTCACATTCCCACACAATGCCAGGACCTTCGTTCCTTTACTTTTTTCCGTCCCTATCCTCCTGAACCATGCCGCACCCTTGAGAATGATAACGGGAACACAGGCGAGCGTCTCTACGTTGTTCAGAACAGTCGGCATACCCCAGAGTCCAACGATGCTGGTGTTGGGTCGTGGCAGTGGCTTTGGAAAACCACGTTTTCCTTCAATGGACATGACTAGGGCAGTCGATTCCCCGCAAACAAAGGCCCCCGCACCTTTCACGATCTCGATCTCAAAATCAAAGCCGCTTCCCATGATATTTAGGCCAAGCAGCCCCAGGTCAGTTGCCTGGGCAATGGCTGTGGACATGTGTCGGATAGCGAGGGGGTACTCTGCGCGCACATATATGAACCCCTTTCGGGCACCCACAGCATAGCCTGCAATGATCATCCCCTCAAGTACACTGTGGGGATCACCCTCCATGACGCTGCGGTCCATGAAGGCTCCTGGGTCCCCCTCGTCGCCATTGCAAATGATGTATTTTTCTTCGCCAGGGGCATTTCGTGAAGACTCCCACTTTCGCCCAGTCGGAAAGCCCGCGCCACCCCGACCACGGAGGCCGGACTCCTTGATGAAGGCAATGACTTCCTCGGGACTAAGCTTGGAAACGGCCTTTGCCAACGCATTATACCCATCGTATCTTATGTAGTCTTCGATATCAGTGGGATCAATATGACCGCAATTCCTGAGAACGAGTCTCCCCTGTTTCTTATAAAAAGGAATGTCAGCCTCATGAACGCACTTCTCACCGGTGACGGGATCTTCAGACAGAAGCCTTTCCACGGTCTTACCTTTGAGCAAGGTTTCAGCAACTATTTCAGGAACGTCATCTGGCGTTACCTGGTTGTAAAATATGTTCTCCAGGCCAACGACCGCAATGGGTCCTCGCTCACAAAATCCACGGCAACCGGCCTTCTTGACAATGATATCCCCTTCAGCCTCTTGTCCCCTGATCTCTCGTTCAAAGGCTTCCCTCACCTTCTCGCTCCCAGAGGCCAGGCAGCCTGTCCCACAGCACAGAACCACCGCATTGCTATATGTCTTCTCCTTTGTACGGACAACGTCTCTAAAACGCTGAAGGTCTTCAGGAGATTCTATTTTGACCTTATGATGTGATGGCATTGCCCTGAACCCATCCCCTTTGATCCATAGATTAGCGCTTTCTTGACTCTATCTTCTCTTCCTTTTCCCCATCCTTACTCTTGCCAAGAATCTCGGCGACTTCTCCGCTTGTGACCTGTACATGGATAGTATTATCAACAGCCATGATCGGAGCCAAAGCACACGAACCGACGCAGGCAACCCGCTCAAGACTATACTTGTAATCCTCGGTCGTCTCACCGGACTTGATTCCGAGGCAATGTTGAGCGGTTTCCAAGACATCCCGGG
>JASFPF010000103.1:0-5639 GCA_050116135.1 Deltaproteobacteria bacterium
CGAAACCATTGCCGTGTTGGGTTGTGGGCTAGGAACAGTCTATCCAGCTGAAAACAAGGCCCTGTTCCATAGAATTGGCCAAAGGGGGGCGGTCATTTCAGAGTTTCCCTTTCTTACCCCTCCCGAAGCCCACAACTTTCCCATCCGAAATCGGGTCATCAGCGGATTAGCCCTTGGGACAATTATTGTGGAAGCCACTCACAAGAGCGGCAGCCTCATAACGGCTAGACTAGCTGCCGAGCAAGGGCGGGAGGTTTTCGCCGTACCCGGCAGTGTGACTTCTTTCAAAAGTATGGGTACCCATCGACTGATCAAGGAGGGCGCCAAGCTTGTGGAGCATGTTAATGATGTCATCGAGGAACTCAATATCGGCCAGCAGAGAGTGACTGTGGAGCCAAACAAGCCGGCGGCCATACCCCTGAGCCAGACAGAAAAAATAGTCCTAAGTGAACTGAGCCCCTATCCGATACATATAGATAAGCTGGCTCGACAGGTGTCACTGTCCGCCGGCGAAGTTTCAAGCCTCCTGCTTCAACTGGAGTTGAAGGGCCTGGTGACTCAAAGCCCAGGAAAACTTTTTTCCAGGTCGGAATCTATTTGAGAAAGGATCACTTGTGAGCAAATCTCTTGTCATTGTTGAATCGCCCACAAAGACACGAACTCTTAAGAAATACCTCGGCCCTGACTTTGATGTGGCCGCCACCGTGGGACACATCAAAGATCTTCCTGTAAAGGAGCTGGGCATTTCTGTACAGGAGGGCTTTAAGGCAAAGTACATCACTATTCAGGGCAAGGAGAAGATTGTCCGGAGTTTGAAAAAGGCGGCTGCCAATTTGGATGACATCTATCTGGCACCGGACCCGGACCGAGAGGGTGAAGCCATCGCCTGGCACACAGCTGAAGTACTGAAGAAAAAGGGACGGAGATTCTACCGGGTCCTTTTCCATGAACTCACGGAAAACGCCATACGGGCTGCCATGGCCGCTCCGCAGCAGCTGAACAAGAACAAATATGAGTCCCAGCAGGCCAGGCGAACCCTGGATCGCCTCGTCGGTTATCAGGTCTCGCCCGTGTTGTGGAAAAAGGTCCAGCGGGGTTTAAGCGCGGGTCGGGTTCAGTCGGTTGCGGTCCGGATGATCTGCGAACGGGAAAGGGAGATACAAGCCTTTGAGCCGACGGAGTACTGGAGCATCACGGCAGAGCTTGAAGGCGAGACGCCTCCTGCCTTTCTGGCCAAACTCACCAAAAAGGATAACAAGAAATGCCAAATCGCCAATCAGGAAGCCTCGGAGGCTATCTTGAAAGAGCTTCAAGGGGCCCGTTTCACGGTGGAAAAGGTCGTCAAGAAGACCCAGCAGAGAAAACCCCTGCCCCCCTTTACCACCAGCAAGCTCCAACAAGAGGCGATTCGAAAGCTCGGTTTCTCGGCCAAGAAGACCATGGCAGTGGCCCAGCAGCTGTATGAAGGCCAGGAATCCGCCGAGGGCGGCCCTGTAGGTCTTATCACTTACATGCGCACCGACTCAACCCGTATTGCCCAGGAGGCCGTCACTGAAGCGCGGCAGCTGATCCAGGATGAGTTTGGGCACGCCTATCTGCCCAACAAACCCCATGCTTTCAAGAACAAGAAAAAGGCTCAAGATGCTCATGAGGCCATCCGACCGACATCGGTCTTTCGGAAGCCAAAGGATGTTGAGCGCTTTCTTTCCAAGGATCAGCAGGTCCTTTATGATTTGATCTGGAAACGATTTGTGGCCTGCCAGATGGAAGCGGCAGTCATCGACCAAACATCCATAACGATTTCAGCGGGGCCTTATATTTTTCAGGCCTCTGGGTCGGTGGTCCGTTTCCCCGGTTTTATGGTTCTATACATTTCCTCAAATGAAGACCAGGATCCATCAGGCGACACTGAAACCCTTCCTCCCCTGTCTGAAGGCATGGTGCTGACCTGCCACAGATTGGAGCCCAAACAGCACTTCACCCAGCCCCCGCCAAGGTTTTCTGAGGCTTCCCTTGTCAAGGCATTGGAAGAAAATGGCATTGGGAGGCCCAGCACCTATGCCACCATTCTGACCACCATCAGGGGTAAGGGATACGTAGAACTGCTCAAGAAGCGTTTCAGGCCCACTGAGCTGGGCTTCATTGTCAATGACCTTCTCATAGAGAGCTTTCCAGACGTTCTGAATGTCGATTTTACCGCCCACATGGAGGACAGTCTGGACCAAATTGAAGAAGGAAAAACGGACGCCCTCACGGTGTTGAAGGATTTTTACCACTCCTTTAAGCAGGACCTGGAACGGGCAGAAAAACAGATGCAAAGCGTCAGAGCCGAAGGCTTGGCGGTTGACCTTCGTTGCCCGGCATGTGATATGCCCCTTAAAATCAAGATCGGGAGGAATGGTCCGTTTCTTGCCTGTTCCGGCTACCCCACGTGCACCTTTACACAAAATTATACGCGCAATGAAAAAGGAAAGATTGAGATAGCGCCACCACTGAAGGACCAGCCAACAGATGAAATGTGCGAAAAGTGCGGCAGCCCCATGGTGCAAAAACAGGGGCGCTTTGGCCCGTTCTTGGCCTGCTCGGCTTACCCTGCCTGCAAGAATACCCGTTCCTTGAAGGGAAAGGCCCAATCTGAACCCGAGCCTACCGGTGTCAGGTGTCCCGAGGAAGGATGCGGTGGCGAGCTTGTTTCCCGCCGGTCCAGGCGGGGGAAGGTCTTTTATGGGTGTAGCCGTTATCCTGCTTGCACTTTCGCGATCTGGGACAAACCCGTTGCCAAGGCTTGTCCCCAATGTGGCGCCCCCTTTCTCGTGGAGCGCACCACCAAGAAAGACGGGCTGCATCTCAGCTGTCTGGACAAGGAATGCGCCTACAAAGAGCCCCAAGAATTGTCATGAAGCCTTCTTTTTGACCCCGCGGAATCCACAGTCATGTTCGGCCTGGCGCCGCCTAGCGTCAAAACCTTGACAAACGACACCCGCCTAAATCAAGCCTCCCAACCTTAGGAATCCCATGAGCTCAACCAAGAATCGTCAGCGTCCTGAGATTGCAGACCGTCAGTTTCGCGACCATTTCGGATTTCGGCATGATTCCTGCTATGCAGAAGGATGACGTAGTGTTACCCCACGAGGGAATTGAAGATTTCTGAAGTTCCGATAAATCGGCATGGGGAATGCGCGCACTTGTGCAGTCTAACTGTAGGATCTCATGTAAGGAGAGGTGACCATGGCAGTGGAAATTCTAGACACCCTGGGTCAAAAATGCCCTCAGCCGGTCTTAAAGATCGCCGTGAAGGCCCCGGACATGAAGCATGGTGATATCTTGGAGGTATTGGGAGACTGCCCGACCTTTGAAAAAGATGTGCGAACCTGGTGTGAGCGGCTGGGGAAAGTCTTTCTTTCCGTACAGGATGAAGGGCAAAACAAGAAGAAAATTCAGATACAGTTTTAGAAGGCACATGAGCGATCAAGAAGCCTCGGCACGTCACGGCCTATATTCTGGCAAGGGCAACACGCTCGTGTGGCCGCCTAGGACAGACTTTCCTGTGAAAAGAGCAGTTAAACAATGAAAAGAAAAGCAAAATGCTGGGAATTTTTTCAATGTAAGGAAGAAAAATGCCCGGTTTTTAAGTCAAAGGTGCCGAATTGTTGGCTCGTCCCAGGCACCCATTGTCGAAATGAGATCCAAGGAAAGTTCTTGGACAAAATCGAGATGTGCCTTGAATGCCCACCCTTTGAAGCAAATATAAATACCCATTCCATCAAAAAGACGCTTTCGCTGGTTCATAGACAGATCACAGAATTCAGGCATATGGTCGAGGAGCGAGATAGGGAGTTGGAAGACACCAGCATGGAGTTGGCTCTGGGCCTATCCGAGGTCTTCGAGGCGCTAAAAAAGATTGCTTCAGGGGACTCTGGAGCCAGGACACCTGAAACCTCAGACCTCGATTTGATCCGAAAGCTCAAACACATGGTCAACCTGACGGCTGAAAATCTCGCTGAAATCGTTGATCTATCCCATGAATTTGCCATCGGACTTGCTGAGCACTTTGATGTATTGCACAGGGTCTCAAGAGGTGACCTCAGTGCCCGGGTCTCTGGCATTTCACAAGTAGACCTGTTGGAATCCTTAAAAAACGTAACGAACGAGATGGTGGAAAGTGTATCCACAGAGATCGCCGAGCGCCAGCAGGCAGAAAGGGCCCTTCAGAAGAACCAGAAGCGTTTTAAAGACATCGCCTATAGTATGGCCGATTGGATTTGGGAAGTTGATGAAAACGGCGTATACACTTACTGCTCGGCGAAGGTTGAAGACCTTCTGGGGTATTCTCCAGACGAAATGCTAGGAAAGACACCCTTTGATTTCATGCCACAGGATGAAGCCAAACGGACAGGAAAAATATTTTCTAAAATAGCCCAGAAGAAAGAGCCTGTCCAAGACTTGGAAAACTGGAACCACACCAAGGATGGCAAACCAATCTGCTTTCTTACCAACGGTGTTCCCATCCTCGATGAAAGTGGAACTCTCAAAGGCTACCGCGGAGTAGACAAAGATATCACCGAGCGCAAGCGGGTCGAGGACGCGCTAAGAGAGAACGAGGAGCTGCTGAGAGCCACGATCGAATCGACCGGGGACGGCATCCTTGTGGTGAACCACGAAGGACGCGTCACTCACACCAATGCGCGATTCGCTGACATGTGGCGCATACCAGAGGAACTGATCAAGTCACGGGACGACCAGGAGTTGCTCAACTACGTTCTAGATCAGTTAGAAGAACCCGAGGCGTTCCTTTCAAAAGTCCAAGAACTATACAAGTCATCAGCAGAAGACCTTGACACGCTTTTTTTCAAAGATGGTCGGGTCTTCGAACGCTTTTCGTCTCCCCTGATTCGAGACGGGGCAACCGTAGGGCGGGTCTGGAGTTTCAGAGACATCACCGAGCGAAAACGGGCTGAGAAGGCCTTAGAGAAGGCCAAAGAGGCAGCAGAGGTAGCGAACGCCGCGAAAAGCGAATTCTTAGCCAACATGAGCCACGAGATCCGGACCCCCATGAACGGCGTCATCGGCATGACAGGTCTGTTGCTCGACACGCAATTGACTCCCGAACAACGGGACTATGCTGAGACGGTGCGCATCAGCGCCGATTCGTTGCTGAATATAATCAATGATATCTTGGATCTATCAAAGATTGAGGCTGGGAAACTAGACCTGGAAATCCTCGACTTTGATCTTCGAACCAGCTTGGAAGGCGTGTGCGATGTGCTGACGGAGAGAGCTGCCAAGAAAGATGTCCCATTTTCGTGTATGATCCCTGCCGAGGTTCCATGTTGGCTCCGGGGGGATCCTGGGCGTCTTCGGCAGATATTGCTTAACCTTGGGGGCAACGCAGTGAAGTTCACGCAGCAAGGCGAGATAGTCATCCAAGTCTCGCTAGACGAAGATAGCGACACGCAAGCCACGGTTCGCTTCGTGGTCAAGGACACGGGGATCGGCATTCCTGCCGATCACCTGGATCGGCTCTTTAAGTCGTTCTCCCAGGCAGACGGCTCAACCACGCGCAAGTATGGCGGCACCGGTCTCGGACTTGTCATTTCGAAACAGCTTGCGGAGAAGATGGGCGGCGAGATCGGCTTAGA
>JASFPF010000104.1:0-5621 GCA_050116135.1 Deltaproteobacteria bacterium
AAATGCCGGCTTCACCCAGCGGCAGCTGGCCAGTCAGCTCGATATTTCCCTTGGCTTGGTGAATTCCTTCATCAAGCGTCTTGCCCGCAAGGGCTTTGTAAAGATCACCACTGTTCCAAAGAATCGCCTCAGGTATATGCTGACCCCGAAGGGCCTTGCCGAGAAGACCCGCTTGACCTATGAATTCATACAATATTCCTTCAGTTTCTATAAGACAGCGAGACAAAGAATCAAGACCGTCCTGGGTGTCGTGGAAAAGGACGGGGGGCGGCGTGTGGTATTCTGTGGCGGGGGCGACCTAACGGAAATCGCCTACATATCTCTTCAAGAGACACAGCTGCACATGGTTGCCATCGTCGATGATCATCGATCTGGACAGAAGTTGATGGGCCATACGATTAGACGTTCTTCAGTTTTGGACTCTTTGGACTACGACAAAATCATTATCACCTCCCTTAACTCTAGGGATGCCATTTATCAAACCTTGCTCAAACATGGCGTCCCAGCGTCCAAGATCTTGGGTTTGGGATGAACCTTCCCTGTCCCGATTGATGGGGAGGGCTGGGGTAACGATCGGATCAAGAATCAGTCCACTTCCTTTGAGGTTTTTTTGTCGTGAGGGAAAATATTCTCGTTGTGGGTGGGGCCGGCTATATCGGTTCGCACATGTGCAAGCATCTTTTTAACCGGGGTTATCAGCCCATTGTGCTGGACAACTTGGTTTGCGGCCACCGGCAAGCCGTGAAGTGGGGGCCATTTTTTGAAGGCTCCATGAGAGATGCAGCGCTGCTCCGCAAGATATTTTCAGATTACCCCATGGCAGCGGTCATGCATTTTGCCGCCTTCTGCTACGTGGGAGAGTCTGTCATGGAGCCGGCCAAGTACTATGAGAACAATGTGGCCAGCACCATTGCCTTGCTTGAAGTGATGCTCGAAAAGAAAGTCTCAAAATTCATATTCTCTTCATCCTGTGCAACCTATGGCGAACCGACGAACATTCCCATTCGTGAAGATCATCCTCTAAAACCCATCAGCCCATATGGTAGAACCAAGCTCATGGTCGAGCAGATCCTGGAGGATTTCAGGGAGGCGTATGGGTTGGAATCGGTCAGTCTGCGCTATTTTAATGCGGCCGGAGCAGATCCTGATGGCGAGTTGGGAGAGGATCATGCTCCAGAGACACACTTGATTCCCCTGGTGCTTCAGACAGCCCTTGGTCAAAGGCCCAGTATCGACATCTTCGGTGATGACTATCCTACCAAGGATGGTACGTGCATCCGAGACTATATTCATGTGGAGGACTTGGCCCAGGCCCACCTGATTGGCCTGGAGAGGTTGCTCGGCGGTGAGGCTGGCGGCCAATACAACCTCGGAAATGGCGAGGGGCATTCAGTCAAAGAGGTCATTGAAATTGCAAGAAATATAACAGGAAAGCCGATTCCTGTGAGGGTGGTGCAAAGAAGAAAGGGAGATCCGGCTGTCTTAATTAGTTCAAGTGAAAAAGCCATCCGTCACCTCGGCTGGAGGCCCCGGTTTCCTGGCCTTGAGGCGGTGGTAGAAACCGCATGGAATTGGCACAAGACGAACCCCGATGGCTATAAGTAGAACAACTGACGCCTGTGCCCATTGATGGGAAAATATTTCGTGGATGAGCTCTCGTTAAGAGCAACATTCTTTTGAAACTCATTAACAAACACACGATCTTGTGTTAGGAGCCTGTTTACCCATCCAGTCTCGCTTGTGAGGCCTTATTTTCTGTGAAGGAGCGAGAATGAATGGGCGGCAACAGGCGCTAGGGGACTTAATTCAATAAATGGGGGGGCTAAAGAAAGGAGAGAAGGATGAAAGCATCCAAGAAGCTGTTGACATGTTTTCTGGCCTTAGCACTCATCATGGCATTTGTTCCTGGATTGTGGGCAGAAGAAACAGCAATGATCAATATCAACAAGGCCTCAGTGGAGGAACTGTCTCAACTCAAAGGGATAGGACCAGCGTATGCTGAGCGGATTGTCGAGTATCGGGAGGCCCATGGCCCCTTTAAGCAAGCCGAGGACATCCAAAAGATACCAGGCATCGGTCCTAAGACCTGGGAAGATAACCAGGGTCGAATTTCTGTTGAATGATCTTTTACCAAGCCCCCCCTTTTCAGATAGCAAGGACTCCCATGGCCGTACACGTGACCTTGTGGGAGTCTCTGAATAACTTTGTCGATATTTCAGTGGGTTGCCCAACTGTTCCTTCGTAGTTGACCAGGCGGAGCTATGTTCGGGTGTGCGAATTCTAGTAAGAAAATAGCGGGACGAGGGTGTGCGAAGCTCTCTCCTTAACATGCGGATATGTAAACATCCTCGGCCCCTGGATCCCTTCAATCCTTGAACCCTTATCTCCAACCAAATTGGAGAAAAACCAGGTAATAAAGATGGCAGAAAGAGAAGATGCTATGGACGGAATGGCAGAGCTCGACCAAGCTATAGAGGATCATTTTCTAGAACTGAGAAAGAAGAAACGCCCCAGTGAGGAGCCTGCCCCCGAGAGAGAGACCAGAGAAGGGACAGATGTCGGACCCGCCCAAGCAGCCCAGCCCCTTGGTGGACCTTATCCTTATACCGAAGAAGATGAAATCAATCTTCTCGACCTTTTTATTGTGTTGCTAAAACATAAGTGGCTTATCATCGGTATGGTTTCCTTTATCGGGGTCACAGCAGTGATTGTCAGTCTTGCGTTACCCAATATCTACCGCTCCCAGGCGACCATCGTCCCGAGGGAGCAGGAGAAATCAGCGGCCTCCTCCGCCCTTTCCGCCTTGGGCGGCTTGGGTAGCATTGCCGGCGAGCTGGTGGGGTTGGGTGGCGGCGGTGATGTTGAAAGGTTTGAAGTGGTCCTTAATAGCCGTGAGCTGACTCAGCGTGTGGTGAAGAGACACAAACTCCTGCCCAAACTCTTCAAGGATAAATGGGATTCCGCGAAAGACAAGTGGCTGGAGGAGCCTGCTCCTACAATTCAGGACGCCTATAAGCAAATTACTGGCAGCATGCTCACCGTGTCCAGAGACCGTAATACGGATGTCTTGACTATCCGATTCGACCATGAAGACCCGGAATTCGCCAAGGACATGGTAGATCACTACCTTACCGAACTCAGCGAGTCGTTACGCGAGGAGACGCTGAAGGATGCCATGGAGAATAAACGTTTTTTGACAAAGCAGCTGGAAATCACGTCAGATGTCCTGCTCAAGGAAAAGATATCCAGCCTGCTCGCCAACGAAATCGAAAAGGAGACCTTTGCCCGGGCACAGAAGTATTACAGCTTCATTGTCCTGGATCCGCCCATCGTTTCTGACCTGGACAAGAAGGTCAAGCCCAAGCGGAGCCTCATCTGCATCCTTTCGGTGACTGTGGCCGGTTTTGTGGCTATCTTTCTCGCCTTTTTCCTAGAATATATCCACAACGTGAGGCACAGCGAGGACGAGGAAAGGCTGAACAAACTGCGCAGATATGGGAAACTCCGCAAACATGATTAACTAAGCTATGACGCAGGAATTGCCATGAAACGCGCTTTAATTACGGGCATTACAGGCCAGGATGGCAGTTACCTGGCTGAGCTTCTTTTGGACAAAGGCTACGAGGTTCACGGGCTTATCCGCCGTGCCAGCACTTTCAACACCGATCGCATTGATCATATCTACCATGACCCTCATGCTCCGAAGGTCAGGCTTCATCTCCATTATGGAGATCTCTCTGTGTCTGGACAGATGGCAGATCTCATTTACAATATTCAACCTTCCGAGGTCTACCACTTGGGCGCCCAGAGTCACGTGCGGGTCAGCTTTGACATGCCGGAGTATACTGGCGATGTGACCGGACTGGGGACGGTGAGACTGCTGGAGGCGATTCGGAAAACCGGGATAAAAACGAGATTCTACCAAGCGTCATCCAGCGAGATGTACGGCAGCGCCCCAGCGCCTCAACAGGAGCTGACCCCTTTTGAACCCCGCAGCCCTTATGCTGCGGCCAAGGTGTACGCTTACTGGCTGGTACGTAATTACCGTGAAGGCTATCATCTCTTTGCAAGCAACGGCATTCTGTTCAATCACGAATCCCCGCGCCGTGGGGAGACTTTCGTCACCCGAAAGATCACCCGGGCCGTGGCGCGGATCAGACTTGGCCTTCAGGAGAAGCTCTATCTCGGCAACCTGGAAGCGAGGAGGGACTGGGGGTACGCCCCAGAATATGTTGAGGCCATGTGGCTGATGCTTCAGCAGGACAAGCCCGAGGATTTCGTCATTGGCAATGGTGCATCCCACTCGGTCCGAGAATTCTGCGAACTCGCTTTCAGTGAGGCCGGCATGGAGCTGGAATGGCGAGGCTCTGGCACCCATGAGGTCGGTGTGATCCGATCCGTCTCTCCTGAAATCGCTAGGCTCCGACCTCAATCGCAGCGTGAGCCAGAGACCGCAAGAGCCATGGCCTTTGCACCCCAGACGGGTAACGAAGTGGTTGCCATAGATCCCCGCTACTTCCGGCCCACTGAAGTGGAATTCCTTCTTGCGGATGCCTCTAGGGCGAGGGAGAACTTGGGATGGGAACCCAAGGTGACTTTCGAGGAATTGGTGCGGATCATGGTGGCCGCCGACATCAAGGGCCTTGAAGAGGTCCAACAATGCCAGGATGTTATCCGGCAGATCATGAACAACAATACTAAACCGTGAAATGGTTATTTATTATCCGTTATTGATTACTGCCTGCTGAGACAATACGAGGCCGTGTGATGATGATACGTTAACGCCATGGAAAAGACCGCGCGAATATACGTTGCTGGCCACAATGGGCTTGTAGGCTCTGCCCTGGTCCGAAAACTCCAGGCTGAGGGCTATGCCAACCTCATTACCCGGACCCACGGCGAACTGGATTTGACACGCCAGGCCAAAGTGGAGGCTTTTTTTGAGGATGAGCGGCCCGAATACGTCTTTCTGGCTGCAGCCAAGGTGGGTGGGATTTGGGCTAATCAGACAAGCCCGTCAGATTTCATATACACAAACCTTGCCATAGCAATGAACGTGATACATGCGGCCTGGGAAACAGAAGTGAAGGGTCTTTTATTCCTGGGTTCCTCCTGCATCTATCCCAGGGAATGCCCCCAACCCATGAAGGAAAAATATCTTCTCAGTGGTCCCTTGGAAGTGACCAACGAGCCCTACGCGGTGGCCAAGATTGCCGGCGTCAAGATGTGCGAATCTTATAATCGGCAGTATAGTACGAATTTCATGGCGGTCATGCCCACCAATCTCTATGGACCCAATGATAACTTCGACCTGGAAACCAGCCACGTGTTGCCCTCTCTTATCCGAAAATTCCATCTCGCCAAATTGGCTGCTGAGGGGAACTGGGAAGCTATCAAAAAGAACGAATCCCGCTTTGGCCTCATCCCGGATGAGGTCCGCGCTGCTCTTGGCTTTACACCTCACATTTCACAACTCACACCTGCTTCTTCAAAGGTTATCTTGTGGGGCAGTGGCGACCCCCGCCGGGAATTCCTTCACGTTGACGACCTTGCCGATGCTTGCCTGTTTTTGATTGAGAACTTCTCTGCCTCAGACCTAGAAGCAAGGGGTTTGCCAAACT
>JASFPF010000105.1:0-5612 GCA_050116135.1 Deltaproteobacteria bacterium
TTCGATAACAAAATCAACATCAGCACGATTTTCTCCCACAGGCTTTATCTCATAGGTCACTTCAACATTATGGTATCCCTTCTCTTTGTAAAGCTTCTCAATCTCCTTCAAATCCCCGCGCAGCGTGTTGACATTCAAAACCGAACCCCGTCTGACATGAACGATTCCTCGGAGTTTATCATCATCAAACTTGGTGTTGCCCTTAAACCCAATGTTCCGCATCGTATCGAGTTCCGCCACCCTAAAAGTGACCACCTTCCCTTCATGGGCGCTGCTAGCCTCTACGCGAACATCCCCAAAATAGCCCATCTTATAGATGGACTTCACATCCTCCTGGATGTCCTTGGTTGAATAGGTCTCACCCTTCTTTGTCTTGATGATCCTCTCGATGGCATCGGCTTCTATCCGTTTGTTCCCTGTGATCACCACCTCCGCCACCTTTTCCCTGTTCAATAGCCTCATACTGACATCCTGCCCGAGTCGTCGAATACCATCTGGCAGGCTCTCAAGCTGTTCCCCTTCTGAATAAACCGTCTCTGGAGGTTGTTCCCCGTGTGATCCTGCAATCTTGGCCTCTAGGCTGTAATGTTGACCCACCTGGGTAAGACTGCCCCATATGACAAAATCAGCCCCCACGGCCGACCCCAACCTGCGAAAATAGGGCAGGCCCGAATCCTCTGGGGTCTTGAGCAGCGGTTCATGGGAAATCGGCGGCTCCAGTAGAACGATCCCCTCTTCTTTGAGTTCATTGGCAAGCAGCGTCTGAAGCTGGGTTTTCAAGGCCTCAACCCTTTCAGGGGCATGGACTTCAAAAGGCAGAAGAACCACTTCTACAGTCTCCTGTGCGATGAGACTTGTCGACAACGGAAATAAAATCAGAAACGGCACTAACCATCGCCTCAGCATAGACACCTCATGACAATTCACCCCAACGCAACCCTAACGCCAGGGTCAATCCACTGGCACTGCACGCCCGTCAATCAGGGTCACTTGACGGGACAATCTTTCAGCCAATTTCATGTTGTGGGTCACGATCACAGCGGTAATGCCATCATCGCGGTTTAATGAAATGAGAAGGTCATGTATTGTTTCGCCGGTTTTGGCATCAAGATTACCCGTGGGCTCGTCTGCCAAGAGGACGGACGGCTTCAATACCAACGACCTAGCCACCGCCACCCTTTGTTGTTCCCCCCCTGACAGCTCGCCCACCTGATGCCTGAAGCGATCCTGCAGGCCCACCCGTACCAGGATCGCCTCGGCCTCTTGTGACGCCTCTTTGGCGCTCAAGCCTTTGATCAGGGCGGGCATCATAGCGTTTTCCATGGCATTAAACTCTGGCAGCAAGTGGTGAAACTGAAATACAAAGCCGATCGTCTCGTTGCGGAAAGAGGCCAACCTTTCATCATCATAACTAAAAACGTCCTTGCCTCCATATAGGATATCTCCACGGTCTGGGCGTTCTAAGGTCCCCAGCACATGCAGAAGGGTCGACTTGCCCACCCCAGAGGCCCCAACAATGGCGACCATCTCTTCTTGCTGAATTTCTAAGGACACATCTCGCAACACGTCCACCCGGTTACCATTGGTAACGAAGGATTTGTGGACGCCTTTCATGCGGATCAATGGCTGCGGGCTATTCATATCTGATGGCTGCAGCTGGGTCCAACTTAGAGGCCTGATAGGATGGATAAAGGGTCGCCAAAAAGCTGATAGCTACGGCCGACAGGGCTATCAGAGTGACATCCAGCACCTGGACTCTAACAGGGAGCGTGGAAATGTAGTAGACATCGCTCGGAAGCTTCACGAATTCATAGCGTGTTAACAAGTAGCAAAGCAAGCCGCCCCCCATCAAGCCAAGGAGAGTCCCCACCAGGCCTATAATTAGACCATCCAACATGAAGATGGTCATGATGCTCTTTGCCCTGGCACCCATAGATTTAAGAATAGCAATTTCTTTGGTTTTATCCATGACGATCATCATTAGGGTACTAATAATGTTGAAAGCAGCCACTAAAACAATCAACACCAGGATAATAAACATCACCGCTTTCTCCAGTTTCAAAGCCGAGAAAAAATTCTTGTTCATCTGCATCCAATCCTGAGTCCAGTAACCAAGCCCTAAGGTCTCCAGGATGGCTTCAGAGATGGGATGAACACCATAGATGTCATTGACTTTCACTTCTATACCGTTGACTGATTGTTTGAGCCTTAACAGCTGCTGCGCTGATTCAAGGGAAACATAGGCAAAAGACGTGTCGTAGTCATACATGCCCGAGTCAAAAAGGCCCACGACTTTGAATCTTTTCATATGAGGAATGCGACCTCCAATCGGTGTAAGGCTTCCGCTCGTGGGTGAGATCACGTGCAGTTCGTCCCCCGGGTCCACCATGAGGAGTCTGGCAAGCTCCTTGCCCAAGATGATCCCGGAAGGCAAAGCCTTGCCTTTTTCCTCACGTAACCCTTTCCCATTGGCCAATGCCCGTAAATCCCCTGCCTTCATACTCTTTTCCAAGTCCAAAACCTGTCCGGCCCGCAAAGGATCAACACCCTTCAAGACTGCGCCCGAAACACAAGACCCGCTGCGAAGCATGACTTGACTGTGAATGAACGGGGCTGCGGCCTCCACGCCCTCCACGGTCTCAATTTTTCTCATGACGTCTCCGTACCCTTCCAGCTCGCCACTTCGGCTCATGACTCGGATATGGGCATTCATCCCCAGGATTTTTGATTTGATATCCCCGCTGAACCCAGTCATAACCGCCAATACGACCATCATGGCCATAACGCCCAGCATGACCCCTGCGATAGATATCAAGGCGTTAATTGAAATAAAGGCCTGTCTCTGTTTCGCCCGAAGGTATCGGAGACCTACGAAGAGTTCAAATGACATAAGCGCAGTTGCTCCACTAGGGTGTTGAGCCCCTCTGGTCCATGGAGGCGGGTGTAAGGGTCGGCTCCCGGCTTTCATGACCTAACGAATTTCCACCTGTCCACATAACCCGCAGGACCAACTATTGACGGATGTTTTTCAGTAGAGGGAAAAGGATCACTTCACGAATGGAAGGCGCATCGGTTAGCAACATGACAAATCGGTCAATGCCGATACCTTCACCTGCTGTGGGAGGCATACCGTATTCAAGAGCCGTCACGTAGTCTTCATCCATATAGTGGGCTTCTTCATCACCCCGCTGACGATTTGCAACCTGCTCCAAAAAGCGTGTCTTTTGGTCCACCGGGTCATTCAGTTCCGAAAATCCGTTGGCAATCTCACTTCCTCCGATGAAGAGCTCAAACCGCTCGGCCACAGCGGGCTCCAAACGGCTCCTTCTGGCAAGGGGTGAAACCTCTACCGGATAGTCCACAACAAAAGTAGGGGCAATCAGCTTGGGCTCCACTAACGCATCGAACAGCTTGGTGAGGACCTTGCCTCGCCGACGTCCTTTTGTGATCTGAACCCCTTTGGACTTTGCGAAAGCGAGCAATCCCTCACGATCATTCAATAAGGAGGGATCAACCCCGCCCAGTTCATTCAGGGCTTGCTCCAGCGTTAGGCGGGCCCATTGTCCATCCATATCAATGTCTTGTCCCTGGTATGTAAAACGGGTCACCCCCAAGACTTGCTGGGTGACAAATCTAAATGCTTCCTCGGTCAAGGTCATCAGATCTTCATACGTGGCATAAGCGAGGTAAAATTCCAGCATGGTGAATTCCGGATTGTGCTGGCTGGATACCCCCTCATTTCTGAAACTTCTGTTTATTTCAAAGACGCGGTCAATGCCCCCTATGACCAATCGTTTTAGGTAAAGCTCCGGAGCCACCCGCAAGAAAAGCTCCATGCCTAAAGCGTTGTGAAAGGTCTGAAAAGGCGTGGCTTCAGCCCCTCCCGGAATGGGCTGCATCATAGGGGTCTCCACCTCCAGGAAGCCGCGCTGGAGCAGGAAGTCTCGAAAGGCTTGGATGATCCGAGCCCTGGTGATAAAGATCTCCCGAACATTGGCATTCATGATGAGATCAAGGTACCTCTGACGGTAACGCTTCTCAGGGTCCCTTATCCCATGGAATTTTTCGGGCAAGGGCCTAATCGCCTTTGACAGCAGACGAATACTCTTGGCCAAAAGCGTCCATTCGCCCGTTCTGGTCTGAAACAGGGTTCCTCTCATCCCAATGAAGTCGCCCACCTCAAGTTGTTTGAACAACCCATAGGCTTCCTCTCCAACCTCATCTTGCTTTACGTACCCTTGAAGCTCTCCGGTGTGGTCCCTGAAATGGAGAAATGCTGCCCTCCCGAAAGACCTGAGCATGATGATCCGACCCGCCATGGAAAGAGGGGCGGTTTCGTCAACAGCCCCTCCTTGTCTGGCAATAGACTGTCTTACGTCCTCCACCCTGTGGGAGACCTTAAAGTCGTTGGGATAAAGCTCAATACCCTGATCCGTCAGGGCCTTTGCTTTTTCCCGTCGTTGGCGAATAACCTCACTTGATCGGCCCATCATGCAGGGGCACCTCACCGAAAGTTACAGAAAATTTTTGCTAACCTATTTTCCCTGTAGGTGTCAAGACAAAAGGCCAGTTTGGGCGCGGCCTGGCGGGTCTATTCTCTTGAGATGCAGGATAAACGTGGTCCCCTGACCTTCTTCACTCTCGACGTCAACGCGCCCGCCGTATGATTCCACAAGCCTGTGGACAATAGAAAGGCCCAAACCAGTCCCCTGCGTTTTGGTGGTAAAAAAGGGATCAAAGACCGTCTTTTGTGTCTCTTCGGCTATGCCGCAACCATCGTCCCTGATAGCTAATTGAACCGAGTCTTCTGTGAGTTTTGCCGATACTTCAATCGTGCCCTTGCCATCAATTGCCTCAGCCGCATTCAAGAGAAGGTTCCACAGGACCTGACGGACATGTTTTGGGTCCATCTTCGTCCAAAGACCAGGCGCTAGATGTCGGACCACGCTGACGCCGTTGTGGCGCACGGCGTCTTGCTCAAACAATTCCAAGGTCTCATCGACAGCGGAATTCAGCTCGACAGCTTCCGCCTTGCCTGAATTCGGGCGTGCAAACAGGAGGAAATCATTGGCCAGCCCGTTCAGCCGATCAGCCTCCCTTAAGGCAATCCGCATCAGCTTCTGCGTGACGGATGTCACGCTGATCTGGTCTTTCAGGAGCTGTATCGATCCGGTCATGGATGCCAGTGGATTCTTTATTTCGTGGGCGATGCCAGCAGCCATCTCTCCTACGGCCGCCAGTTTGTCCACCCTCTTGATATGTGCTTCCATGATCTTGAGGGCCGTTAGGTCCTGAAAAATGAGCAGCTTGCCTATTGTTCTTCCATCAGGCTCCATGAGTGAAGAGACTGAAAAACCCAGGTAACCAACAGCGCCATTCTTTTTCTTGAACTCCACATGGTAACGTTGCAGGCTCTTCTGCAATGACTCGCCTGGCATCGTGAGCTGATCAACCACACCTGGAAATACAGCGACCAAGGGCTTGCCCAGAACTTCCTCACGCTTAAACCCTGTTATCTGTTCGGCGGCCCTGTTAAAGGAGGTAATGGTATTTGAAGAACCCAAGGTCAGGAGTCCACTTTCCATACTGTGGACAATGCTCGCGTTGAAAGC
>JASFPF010000106.1:0-5598 GCA_050116135.1 Deltaproteobacteria bacterium
TCCTTACGGTCGAAGATTCCCTGCAGCTTGCTGCAGGGTCTTCAATTTCGTGCTTCGATATTCGGACTTTAGTCCAGCGAAAGAGAATGATTATATTGACCCCTTCCAGGGGCCCTCCTCAAGCCACCGGTTCTACCCGTGGTCGCTAACTCATGTGCCGTACAACTATTCGCTGTGATCAACCAGTTCAACCAACTTGTTCAAATAGTCCTCGGTTTTGTCCTTTTGGAATTTGGGATGTTTGTGCTTAAGTTCCAAAAAATACTTCTTCGCCCTAGGCCAATTCTGTTGGTTCCAGTAAGTGATAGCGATATTGTATCTTATAGGGGCTAACAAGTCAGAACTGTCCTTGACCCCACTTTTTCTAAAGTACTTGATTGCGTCGTGGAAGTGGTTTCTCGCCTTTGTAAAATCCATTTTGTCAAATGCTTCATTGCCGTTCTTATAAGCCTTTTCAGCCGAATGAGAAAAACCGGCCTTTTCGGAGTCGGAAATCATACTCTGGATCTTCTCGGCATCGTATTCAGGAAAATCTTTCTGAAGTGCCGTCAATAATTCTTTTGCCTTCCAAAAGTCGCCTTCGTTCCAGTGTGTAATTGCAATACCATATCTTACTTCTGGAATTGAGGCTTTTGAAAATTCGGAGGTATCTTTCTTGTAATTGATCAAGGCTTCTTCATAATGCCTTCGGACCGTGTCCCACTCTTTGCCTTCAAAGGCCTTGCTCCCGAGATCACGGAGTTTCGAAGCAAAAAGACCGTATCTCAACACCGGATCGTTGTTGTCTGTTGCGTCAGAGGCGTATAAGGGCTCAGATATTATTTGAGAAGCTTTTTCAAACTGCTCATCAAGCCAGTAGGCAAAGGCCAGGTTGGCTCTATTCTCAAGGAGACGAACGAGTACAAATGGCATATAATAATCATTTGTTTTTTCCTTAGTTGTGGGTGAACGAGATGGGGGTCTTAGCTTCTCCAGGTAGCAGTACTCATGCTCATAGGCCTCTATAGCTAACTTATACTGTTCTTGTTCCAAGGCCTTTTTCGCAGTTTGAGCAGATTGTTTGGCTAGTGCAGAGTAGCCGCTTTCTGTTAACTCAGAAGCCTGTTTTCTCAAATCCTGGTTCTGTTTGCTTTCGCGAATAACTATGGTTAGTACTTCAAGAGCTTTCTCCGTTTGGTCTTGCCTAAGAAGAGCCTTGGCCAACTGAAGTTTGGCTGAAAGGTCATTTGGGTTGATCAGTAGATGTCTTTTGTAACTCTCAATGGCTTGGGGATAATCATCCATTTCTTTGAACGTTTCCGCCTGCCTCAAGTACCTTTTGGGATAATACCGGGTATAATAAAGGTAGCCTGTTATTGATGAGGCTGCGATGATCATGGTCGTAAGGATTAGGGACAACCTTGTTTTCGTTTTTCTCGAAGCATCTTGATTCATGGGTTCGATGTTACGGTGTGACTCTCCCATAAGAGTTGTCTTTCGATTTCTTCTGAGAATCTGGAGATGGCGTCAAACTCCAAAACCTCGCCTGTTCCTTTGAGAAATAGGGTCTTGGCATGCACGTCACAGTGTTTCCTTTTGACTGGCGGGATGGGAATCATGGTTTTCCATTTCTACTTTTCCTCATTTCGGATTTGCAGTTAAATAGGCGTTGATGAATCTGTCCACCATGTCTTTGACATAGTCCCTGATAGTTTCTAAGCTTGGTGTAATACCAACATATCCCCATTCCCATGTTGGCGCCCAAGTCATGCCACCTCGTAAGGTTATGCCGCTCTCTCTAGCACTGAGATGGACGTTAAAGACGTATGCGGAGCCTTGGGTTTTCATTACATTTACATTGAGATACAGTATAGGCTGAGAGAGTATTTGACCCCTTTCTTCAGCTGACAGGACCTTAATACCAGACATTCGAAGTGCCAGTTCCACATCAGTTTTAAGTTGCGATTTTGTCAGTCCCTCTCGTTTGACTTCCGGCGGAATCTCTTCTACTATTACCTGAACGCCCTCAAGACCACGGAGTAAATGGTTGTCATCACTAAGCCCAAAAGCATCGAATTTCACAAAAGTGCAGAAAATGACTCCTATGGCAACGGCAACACAATTTTGAGTAGTCATGGTAACCCTAATCGTTGGGGTTCACGATTAACACCTGCGTTCTATTATCACAGGAGGGTGTTTTGGGCAAGCAAGGGGCCCTAAGGGGTGCGCATGGAGCGTAAGTTCGATAAACTCAACAAGGTCCCTTTCACCCCCTGTACCCCCTTCATTTGTTGTTTACTGTCTTGGATGCAAAAATTAATTGATGGACTGATTCCTTTGAGGAAAAACAAGGGTCCATGAAGTCTGTTATGATTCGATTGTGCAGCTGTCTCTCAATAAGCACTCTCTTTGTTGTGCTTATTTTTGCCTTGATGGGTCAGCCTTCTAGCTCCTTTTCCAAAGACCTAGAGAACAGGCATTTGTTTAAGATCGAACGGAGCAAGAATGCCAATATAGTTCAGTATGACGTTCAGTTGACACCTGACGGCAAGCTCTATCCAAAGGAACCTGTCATTGCCTACTGGGTTAGACTTTCTGAAGACGGGCGAAGACGAGATCTCTCATTTATTCAAAAACGGTGGGCCTATGGGTTCGAGACCAAATACGACGCCAAAGGCAACTTCGCAACGATGAAGATGGTGGCCAAAATTGGGCGAAAGATCAAGGTCTGCGAGGTAGATGGTGTGTATCGCGGAGAGATCCAAATCTGCGGCCAACCGGCCTTTATCGAGAAGGTTTTTATCACATCGATTGAACGCGGATTCTTTCCAAAGGTTAAATCCATCGAATTATATGGGAAAGACACAATAACGGGCGAGGACCGTTACGAGAAGATCAGGCCGTAGACGACCCGAGATGCCTGGAACCCTGGGGGTTCTTAACATGCTTCGTAAATCGGCCCATTGACACTGCTCCTGTACAAGAATGAGAAGGGGTCAAATTTGCTATGGACGCTTGAGTCCTTTCTCCCGACTTTGTTCCATGAGGCTCATTGCACGATCTTGACGATGATTACGGCGTATTTTTCCCGCCTGGAAGACGAATTCTGTCATAGTTGTGCTTTGCGGTGTCTGCTAGATAGAATCCTGGATCACCGTCCTTTCCCAGCACTTCACCAGGGTTTAACAAGACCGCCCCGCCTACATTGTCGAGGGATGCCTCATGTGTGTGACCAAAACACACCAGATCAAACCGGCCGGTTGCTGCTAAGCCTTCTGCCACAGCCTTATAATGCGTGAAGGCGACCTTAAAATGTTCAAGGTTGAGTTCTCCCACGGGGTCGTACAAGGTGATATGAGATAGCGAAGTCAGGGAGAGTTTTGTCAGGAGAAACTTGTCTCCATCATTGTTGCCGAAGACCCCATGCACGGGAATCTTCGCTTCGTTGAGTTCTTTGAGCATGAATGGGGCAATGAAATCACCGCAGTGAATAATGGCCTCGGCCCTGTGCTCTTTGACCAACATCAGGGTCTTGCGCAGATTCCAGATGTGGTCGTGTGTGTCACTCATCACGGCAAGTATCATGATTCATTCCTCCGCAGTCACAAAAGATTATGGTAACAAGACAAAGGGCCAATAATTGATTAGTAGTTCACTTCGGATGACCTGGGACCGAAACGGTTTCTGCAGGGCAACCGTTTCTCTGGTATCAATATTCATCGGGAAGGTATTTCACAAGATCGCGGACCAGCATTTCATTACGGTAGCGAAATAACATCAGGAGTATTTTCTCTTTGATCTCTATTTCGGGCCAGTCTTTTTCTTGTGCCTCCCCATCCAGACCCGACAGACAGCGTTCTTTGTCTTGAGCTTCCAGTCGAGACCACCAACGATCCAGCCAATCATAGAGCCTTTGAACGTCATCAGAGTCGTCAAAATCATACCATTTTGCTAAATCGGGCAAGATCGCATCACGCAGCCTTATTATTTTTTCGACATTCACCATGGTGTCACCATCTTTTTGTGGTTTAAGCTCATTCATGCTGGCTGTGACTCAGGTCAAGCTCTTTCGGGGCACGTATGGCAATCACTTCGCCTTGGGCTTGAAGCGACAAATGCCCTTTTTCCCATCCCAATGAGTTTTGATTTGTAGACCGTCAGTGTTGTTCCGTCCACAGCCGTAGCAGACAGCAGCTTCGTCTGCATAAGTGTCCTGAATCGCCTTTTCGGCCATCGGTTTTTCCAGCTCTTTGTTAGTTCGTTTGCCGAGAGACCACAAAGCGGCAGACCCACTTCGGCCAAAGCTGCAGCCGCATTTCGATTGCTAGTGTTTGGTCGTATAACGTTTCTTGAGATAATCGAGGTAGGATTGAGCAACGTCACGCTCAAAGACCGCCTTGCGAACCTTCCCGAAGTTCTCAGGTATTTCCAAATCTTCCTCGGTGAAGCTCTGATGATATTTTTCCAAGACATCTTTCAGTCCATCAACGAAGGTTTGCAGCTCAGCAATGGCTTTGTGAGGGGGTAGCTTCTCGAGAGATTCTGTTGGTTTCACACTAACTTGCCCCCACGTAGAATCCCGAACGCCTTCAGAGCTGCTTTTTGCTATGGTGAAGAACTCTTTGAACTCCATGTGTACGCCCTGTCCTTGCACAAGGAGGGAGATCAAATCTTTACGGACCGTCGCCCAAATAGGAATGCCTATGAGCGGTTCGTTGAACCGCAAAAGCGAGCGCATTGCCCGAAGCTTGCTGCGGGGTTAGCGAGCGTATCCAAAAAAGTCAGCGTTCCCTTCGGTCGAAGATTCCCTGTAGCTTGCTACAGGGAGCTTCAATCATTGTTCCCATCATCTTCGTCCAGCTCGCTTCCGTCCTCATCATCTGCTTCCCCTTCATCGTCAAGGTCCTCATCCATGTCCTCGTCGTCGTCCTCATCCTCGTCGCTATCTTCGTCTGCCTGTAAGATCTCAAGACTAATAGGCACTACCAGAGGCTGGGCCACCTGCTGGTTCGTATGGATCTTCAAACGATCTTCGTTTGGCCCCGTCTTAATCTTTTCCAAAATGGGTTCAACCAAGAGCCGCACTAGCCGACCCGGTTTCACCTCCTCGGTGGCCACCTTAAAAAGCGCTTTTTCCAGTGCCACCTTTTCTATCTTTAAATCACTACCCTTGTTCAGTAGAACCGTAATCGAGCGTGTCATGGCCCTGCCATGTTGCTTTAATTGTTGCAGCCGGCCTTCCGACATGCGGCCAAAGCTCAACATCTTCGGCCTGATCTCAAGGAGCGGTCTGATATTGCCCGAAATTCGGATCGCTATTTCAGGTTTTTCCGGGTAATTGCTAGTGAGTTTAACCTGCCCTATATATGTTCCCTGGGTTTGAACCTTATTCTTAACCTTCAGATCATAGGTGCGACCTTTTTCCGTCTCCTTCAGTTGTACTTCCACTTTGTCCGGGATAGAGACCGAAGCAAGTTTCACCATCAGGGGCGCTTTCTTTTCACCTCTCAAATGGATAACCTGTTCAATCTTGTCACCAACACTCCCCGTGAGGCGAGCATATCGGGGATTAAGAGAGATGGGAGCCCATACTTCACCTTTGAGGCCAATGATGACCTG
>JASFPF010000107.1:0-5596 GCA_050116135.1 Deltaproteobacteria bacterium
GCTTGAATCCCTTTACGATGATCCTCAGGGATGGCTGGACCAAGTTGGCGAGAATGCCGATCTCTACCGCCTCAAGCTCGATCTAATCAAGAACGGGGGTAGCTGGCTTGTCAATGAAGTGCACCTTGAGCGATTCACTGGATTGGGGTTCAGGGAGTAAGACCCTAATTGAGGGATAAGATGTTGTTATGGGGTTTAGGTCTGGGCGCCGTGGTTTTCGATCTCATACTCCTTTTTCATCGCCTCTAGTGCCGCTCGATACTTTTTCTGGTGAATCAGCCCTCTTTGATTATTGATGTCATACAATGAAAAATCTATATGGGGCCTGATATCGATACCGTACGGGTTCAAGGTTTCTTCGTTTGCCTTATCAAGGATGAGAACAGAATAATAACTGGTCAAAATTCTAATCTTTGAGTTCCTTCTCAATAGATAGCTCCTGCCAGCCAGAGTGTTCAGAAAAAAGCCAGAATACTCGTACAAAACCTCCAAAGAAGGAAGCCCCTGTATCTGGTATTGACAGCGTTCACCCGAGGTGAGCCATGCAAAAAAGGTCTCCATAACGGATTCAATGATTTCAGATTCATGTTGTATCACCTCGGTGATCAGTTCAACACGCTCTCTACCCAAGACCCTGTAGAAGTGAGCCACGTTGCGTATCAGGCTGGAAAAATCTTTCATTTCTCCTGTGACCAGCGGAGGGTTTGCTGAAAGCTCATTCAGGATTTCCAGAAACAGGCTCCAGGTTCCGCCCTCTAGCTCATGGGATAATATGTAGTCTTGCCTGTCTAGGTACGAAAAGAAGGCTGTCACTTGGCGCTGCAATTCATCACAGGCAATGGTTTTAACCTCTGGCGCAACAACGGCTTGCGCTTGTCCAAAAACCTCATTGAGCTTTTCCTGGGGAACGACTTCTCCTCTTTCCTGGGCTAACTCTTGTTCGAGCTCGGCGACTTTTTCCTCCAGCTTGCCTATATTGTCCCACCATTCATTTCGCTCCCGCTCAAGGGCTGTATCAAGCCTTCTTTGCTGTCGAGTATCAATTTGGTGATAGGCCACATAGCCTGCAATCCCGAGTATCACAACAATGAGAATTATTTTCTTTGATTTGTCCATTTCAAAACGTCTCCGTGCTTTTCAAGATGTCTTACATGTCCGATTTTACTAAAGGTGTAAATATGACTTTAAAATCAATCTAACATGAATAGGTGTACCAAATCAAGAAGCCATGTTGACCCAAATCCACGACAACCTCATCGCTTGAACCGAGAAAGCGCGCCCCTTCCCTGCTGCAGGGATCTTCAATCGACTCCAAGTACAATGACAGTGGAGCCATTGCCCTGCTGCCACCTGGTTGCGATTATTCGTGCTTGAAAGACAGTGCTTGTTGTGCCATGATGCGACACCTTGTTGATAATAGATTCTTTATGTGGAGCAGCCCGCTTCGGAAAGGAAGATAACCTATTTTTCTATAGCTCACCTTGACCCCGCCATGATCCCAATAACCCCGCCATTTATTGTCTACTTCGCGCTTTTCTTGGCTGGTATCTGCCTTGAAGTCGTTTTGACGAGAATGAATATACGTCACTTGAAGGAGCATGGCCACACAGTGCCGGAGACTTTTAAGGACGCCATCGATCATGAGAAGTCATGCAAAATCACTGATTACACCGTTGAGAAGCAGAAATTCCATGTTTTCACAATGTTGATGAACAGCGCTTTTTTTCTCTTCATTATTTTGTCTGGTTTCCTTCCATGGGTTCTCGGGCTTGTGGAGGTCCGTGACCATGGGCTGCTCATTTCAGGGATGATCTTTTTTTCTGCTCTTGCCCTGGTTCTGAGCTTGTTTTCACTCCCCTTCAATTACTACGAGACTTTTGTGATTGAGCAGCGCCACGGCTTTAACACGTCTACATTGAGGATATGGGTTACAGATATTCTAAAAGGTGTGGTGGTGGGCTCTTTGGTTGGTGGCATCTTGCTGGTGTTGATTCTCTTATTAATCAGACACGGCGGCGGCCTGTGGTGGCTATGGGCCTGGTTCGTATTTCTTGCTTTTCAACTGCTGTTACTCATCATATATCCCACCGTGATTGCGCCGTGGTTCAATAGGTTTTTTCCTCTGGAAGACGAGGCATTGGAGACAAAGGTCAAGACCATCATGCATCAGGGCGGCCTGTCCGTGGATGGGGTGTTTACCATGGATGCCGGCAAGCGAAGCCGCCATTCGAATGCCTACTTCACAGGCTTGGGAAAGACCAAGCGGATTGTACTTTTTGACACCCTCCTCACATCACACAGTCACGAAGAGATTGTTGCCATTCTGGCCCACGAAATAGGGCACTGGAAGAAACGGCACGTATTTAAGAACCTATTGTTCGTAAGCCTTGTATCATTTGTTGGATTTTATCTTACTTCAAGGCTCTTGAAATGGCCTGTCTTGTATCAAACATTTGGCTTTGATCATGGCGTGTCTTATGTAGGCCTTTTTCTTGTTGGCGCCCTGTGGGATGCTGTAGGCTGGGTTTTTACCCCCTTAGGCAGTGCGATTTCCAGGCGGTTTGAAAGGGAGGCCGATGCCTATGCTGCCGCGTTGCTGAAGCGCACGGCTGACCTGATCAGCGCCCTGAAGCGGTTGGCCAGTGACAACCTCTCGAACCTTTATCCTCATCCTGTTTACGCGTGGTTTCACTATTCCCATCCACCTCTTTCAGAGCGTATCCAATATCTCGAGACCATGGGTCGGCGGTGACATGCCTACTCCCCCTGATACCTTTTGCTGCCCACTTCAATCCGTTTTCTTTGTCCCAATACCTTCTCCCTCCAATGGGGGTCTTCCTGCAGATACGTATCCGCCAGATGATTGAATTCTTCGGCTTGTGCCCGATTGCCTTTCACCAACCACGCTTCCGCCAGGTAGTAGTAGTTTTCGCCGTTGGTTGGATGGAGGCTCACGGCCCGCTCAAGGAGGCTGATGGCATCGTCAGTCTTGCCCCCTTCCAGCAGCATCCGTCCCTGATCCGTTAGTCGTAAAGAGGCCAGGACCCGTGGGCTGGGCTGCGCGGGCGTTGTGGATTGTTCTTCGGCCCCTTGAGGTGGCGGGGGTCGGCTTTCAGGAGGCAGAGACGGGGGTGCGAAAATCGGTGCAGCACAGCTTGAGAGAACCAGGCCTGAAAGGGCAAGCATCAGAATGCTTTCAAAAACTCTGAATGACATCCTTAAATTCCTCGAAGATCCAATTGAACGGACTCTTCCCTGGGTGCTGAGAGGTGGGCGCATGGTCTGCCAAAAAAAATTCTTCCATCCGTTTGCAACCACCTCTTCGCGAGGTCGATTCTCCAGTCTGGGTGCAAATAAGCTTTCTTACCACACCTGGTGGCATTTGAAACCAATTCCCTGAAATATGCTGTGGGATGGCCTTTAAGAGTTCGGCCCAGATGGGCAGAGCAGCGGCCGATCCCGGGCTATGGATGGACTGTCCGTTATCGAACCCGACCCATACCAATGCCAGAATATCCGGCGTGTATCCAATAAACCAGGCATCTCTATAGTCATTCGTGGTGCCCGTTTTGCCGGCGACTGGAAAGGAAATGCCCCGGTCATTTAGGGAGCGTGCTGTTCCGAAGGTTACCGCGCTGCGGAGCATAGAACTCATAATAAAGGCTTTGGCAGGAGAGATGACCCGCTCAATGGTCATGTGTCTACGTTCCAAAATCTGTCCGTTCTCGTCCGACACGCCTTTCAAGCATAAGGGGTACGGCAGCACACCATCAGCGCCAAAGGCACAGTAGGCTCGGGCTAACTCCAGGGGGATCACCTCAAAGGCTCCCAAGGAAAGGGATAGTAAGGGCTTGATCGGCGTTGTAAAGCCAAAGGCCTTTGCTGTGCTGACAATACGATCCAGCCCCACCTGCACGGCCAAGTCTACGGTAGCCCGGTTGACGGATTTTGCTAGGGCATATCTGAATCGCACACGATCTTCATCTATAGGTTCATAGTTTTGTGGCTGCCATGCCTTTCCCTCTACCACGTAAGACCTTGGCTCATTGGACAACAGGGAAGCAGGTGTAAACCCATCCAATGCACTCGCAAAAACGAAGGGCTTGAAGGCGCTTCCCGGTTGGCGTTGAGCCTGTGTAATTCGGTTGAATTGGCTCACGCTATAGTCTCGGCCTCCCACCATGGCCAGTATGTAGCCCGTCTTGGGTTGTATGACGACAACAGCCCCTTGGAGTTTTTGCTCAGCCACTGCACGCTCCAGGGCAGGACGAGATGTTTCCAAACGGGCCAACCCTTTGGACAGGGCCCTTTCTGCTGCCATCTGTACCTGAGTATCCAAGGTGGTATATATAGAAAGTCCCAAACTGGATAGGGCTTCAGGAGAATATAGAGAGGTAAGCTGCTTGGACAGATGGTCGATAAAATAAGGCGCCCTTTTTCTATATGCTGTGACGTCGACGGTTTCTATGGGTGACGCTAGCGCGGTCTGAAGCGCCTCTTGCGAGACCCAACCATGTTTGTTCATGGCCTGCAACACGGCGTTTCTGCGATTTTGGCACCGCTTCTTGTCCGTGAAAGGAGAATAATGGTTGGGGCCCTTAATGAGGCCGGCAATAACAGCTGCTTCAGCCAGGGAAAGCTCCGCCACCGGTTTTCCGAAATAAAAATAGGATGCTTCGCCAACCCCACTGATGGCCACCGAGGCATTCTGGCCCAGATAGATCTCATTGAGGTAGATCTCCAAGATGTCGCTCTTGTCATACATGACCTCCATGGTCAGGGACATGAGCAGCTCCTTCGCCTTGCGGACGAAGGTCCTCCTAGGGGTCAGAAAATAGCTTTTGGCTAATTGCTGTGTGATCGTGGACCCCCCTTGTCTGATGCTGCCGCGGCGGAGGTTGGTGTAAAGGGCCCTGAGCATGCCCTTGGGATCGAAGCCGTGATGTTGGTAGAAGCGGCTATCCTCTGCGGCCAGAATGGCAAAAATGAGCTGATCGGAGACCTGATCCAGGGACACAAGTTGCCTTCGTTCTCGCTCAGCCCCGAAAAACAGGGTGATTTCCTCTGGCTCCAGTTCCAAGATCGTCTGGGGCTCCCCATTATCCGAGCGTGTGATGGATGCGATCTCATCTTGTAAAAACCGGATTTGCACCGGGAAGCCCTCCCGCTTCCGAGACAGTACGTGGAGGTCATGGAGAAAGATATCCGCCGCAAAGGACGAGATTCGCATTTCGCCCTTTTGTCTCGGTTTATGGAGGACCTCTCGGTATCCAAGGCGACGCAGTGTTTCGTGCAGGAGTTCGCGATTTGTACCTTGCCCTGGATACAGTAAGGTGGTGTCAGAAAAAACCCTGGAAGGGATACTCCAACGGCGAGCCGAGAATCGCTGCTCGATCTGGCTGGAAAGGTGCCAACAATATAACAGCAACCCCGCAGTTGTCAAAACGAGAAACAGGGCTGCCCATGCAAGCCGGCGTTTCCATAAAATCGTCTGTGAGCGTCCCTTGTTCATAAGATCAAGCTCTTACTGCGGAAGCACATGAAATCATTCACGTCATCACAGGGCGATGAAAACCAGAATCCAAATTGGGGAAAA
>JASFPF010000108.1:0-5592 GCA_050116135.1 Deltaproteobacteria bacterium
CGCTTCTTGACGTTTGCCTCGGTAATCCGTTCAAAGAGACGGGCTCCTTTCTTATCGAAATCTATGCTGACATAGGGCTCACTGAACTGGGTATCGATTTGGACCCTGGCATCCGTCAGGTAAGCTCCGGTCAAATAGGTTCGTTTCTTGATCAAGAAAGGTGTTTTTCTCGTCCTGCCTGTGGTCTTGTCTTCCACCACTTGGTAAAGGATTTCGTCTCCCGGTGGCACCTGTCCCTCTAAAGCCTGTTCTACATCATGGTCTTCGTCCACCAACTTGAACTCAAGCAAGGCCGTTTTGCCAATGAGATCAATAGCCCTCTTCGGGTCCTTGATCCCCGGCAGCTGCACCAGGATGCGGTTTTTGCCCTGGCGACGAATGTCGGGTTCACTCACACCGAACTGATCAATACGATTTCTAATGGTTTCCATGGCCTGTTTTGCGGCCATTTCTTCTATGTATTGCACTTCCTGATCAGGCAGGTCGAGTCGAACCAGAAGGCCTTCCCCTTCAGTGGTTCTGGACACCATGCGAAGCATGCCAAAGTCCTTATCAAGCAAGCTGTCAAAGGCCTCGATGCTTTCTTGCCTAAGGACCCGAACCGATATTTCCATCTTGCTGGGGCTGCCAAGTTCCACAGGTCGTATTTTTGCTTTCTTCATGGCGGCTCGCAACTCCTCGGCCGTGCGTTCTATCCGATTTTCGACAGCCTTTTCAACTTGGACTTCAAGAACAAGGTGCACACCGCCTTGAAGATCGAGCCCGAGGTGAATCTTGTCCGACGGAAGAATCCCAAAGTTCTTCCACCACCCAGGCAGCGTTGAATAGAACGAAGGAAGAAGGTAGATCCATGCTAAGACAATAATTCCAGCGATCAAAATTAATTTCCACTTAAACTGCTTCAATCCAATACTCCTATGGAGACTATGACAGAGTTATACTCAAGGCTTTCCTAAAGCCAGAGCTTTGAGATCGCAGACAAGTAAAATGACTCACACACGCATAAGGCCTGCGTTATCCTTTTTTCGTATTCGAATTGTCAGCTTGCACCGAGCCTGCGATGTTGCTGCGCCCCACTTTCACACGAACCTTTTCGGCAATCTCAAGGGTCACAACTGTGTCAGTCAGCCCTGTGATGCGTCCGTAAAGGCCGCCGCTGGTCATCACACGATCCCCTTTCTTAAGATTCGTGATCATCTCCCGATGCTGTTTCTGCTTCTTTTGTTGAGGGCGAATCAAAAGGAAATAGAAGATAACAAACATGAGGATCAGAGGAACTAGGGCCCCAAATCCACCGCCTTGTCCAGACGCGCCTCCCCCAGTGCCCATGGCATACGCAATGTCAATCAAGATAAATACCTCCTTTATGGAATTCTTAACCCGTTTCTATCCATGTCTCGGATTCTAATTGAAGATCCCTGCAGTCCCGACTCTTCGGGACAGAGCATCTTCGACTGTAAGGAAGTCTGCCGTTTTCAGAAACACTCGCCTCCGCGGTTCACGATGGCTCCAGATTCCAAAGCATTTCAGCGGTGCCCAGCACGCTGGTGATGATGAGTCTGATTTCCTTCGTATTATTTCCGATAATGGGCCTATTTGTTTCGGGCAGGTTGCAAGGAAACCTTACCGCGTAGACTGACTTCCAAGGCGTGATATACGGGAAAAAGTGGGACATGACAGCCTTTTGTCCTTTGACCTTTCGCACTTCAATAGGGACCACACGCTCGTCGTCATCGTTCAGCAGAAGAAGCTTCCACATGGAATTGGCCTTGTGAAAGTCATCCCACTTTGTTTCAGGCAGAAAAGCTGCCATGACAAACTCGTGGCCAAGACGGCCGGCCCTAGTCTGATCTTCGATAAACCGTTTTTTCGCCTCCGGTGTGAGTTGGTACGCCTCTGCGTATTCATCAGCGTAAGCCCGTCGAAAATCTGCGGATTTCAAGGTGGCCGACACAATGAGAGGCACTTCAAAACCCCGATGTAAACGAGCCTCTCGGCTCCACTGGTCACAGACCTTTTTGTAGGTGTGCGTGTGATAAGGATCGGCAGATTCGACAAACTGACTTACCCTAGTGCAGTTTCCTGAAAAGAGCAACAGGGCTGCGCAAAAAATGAACATCCTGAGTCGAGCAAGGCAATGAGTCATAGGTTCTGTGACATTTTTGCAGACTTTCGAGAAATCTTTGAACCGATTAAGCGAGCGCATTCCCCGCTGCTTGCAGCGGGATTAGCGAGCGTATATAAAATTAGTATTGTTCCTTACGGTCGAAGATTCCCTGCAGCTGGCTGCAGGGTCTTTAATACAGTCTTTTTATGGGAGGTCAGCGCTCTAGCCTGCCAAGGCAGGAAAAAAAACAAGCGCCAAGTTTTCCTTTTACTCTAGTCTTTTAGCCGTCTTTTTCTTGTTCAAAGACACGGGCAAATATTGTATCTACATGCCTTAGCTGGGAATTCAAGTCAAAAAGTTCTTCAACTTCGTCAGACCCTAGGTACCGTGAGATGTCTGGATCACCTCTCACCAGCTCCCTAAAATCCTTGTGTTCCTTCCAAGCACCCATGGCTTGTTTTTGAACCATCTGGTAAGCTTCTTCTCGACTAACCCCTCGCCTCGCCAAGGCGAGGAGGACCTGTTGGGAAAAGATGAGCCCCCGCGTCAGTTCCAAATTCTGCTGCATCCGCTTGGGATAAACTACGAGGTGGCGTATGATATCAGTCATACGATTCAGCATATAATCAATAATAATCGTGGTGTCCGGGATAATCACTCTTTCCACCGAAGAGTGGCTGATGTCTCGCTCATGCCATAGGGCCACGTTGTTGAGTGCGGCAGATGCATTCGACCGCACTAACCTTGCTAGGCCAGACAGATTTTCTGAGGCCACCGGGTTGCGCTTGTGGGGCATGGCAGAGGAGCCTTTTTGTCCTCGCGAGAAATATTCCTCCACCTCCAGGACCTCTGTCCTTTGCAAGTGCCGAATCTCCACCGCTATTTTTTCTATCGTAGAAGCCAGAACTGCCATGGCAGCAAAGTACTCGGCATAACGGTCTCTTTGGATAATCTGGTTGGACACCGGAGCGATCTTGAGTCCCAGTTTGCGACAAACGTACGCTTCAACCTTTGGCGAAATATTGGCATAAGTGCCGACAGCGCCCGAGAGTTTCCCGACGCTGATGGTTTCAACCGCATGTTCCATTCGGCGGCGGTTTCGGCGCATTTCGTCGAACCAAAGAACAAGTTTCAAGCCGAAAGTGATGGGCTCAGCATGGATGCCATGGGACCGGCCCACCATTGCCGTGCTTTTGTGGGTCAGGGCCTTCTTTTTCAAGACGGCCAGGAGTCCGTCGCAACCTTTTAAGATGATTTTCGAAGCCTGGCGGAGTCTCACCGCCATGGCCGTATCTAAGATGTCCGAGGACGTCATTCCTAAATGAATGTATCTGGCATCCGGGCCGACCGTCTCTGCGACATTGGTCAAAAAGGCAATGACGTCGTGCTTGGTCTCGGCCTCAATAGCTTCGATCCTTTCAATAGAGAATTCGGCTTTCTTGCGGATGTTTTGTGCGGCCCTCTTTGGGATCTGGCCGATTTTGGCCAAGCCTTCGCAAGCGAGAATCTCTACGAGAAGCCAAGTACGAAACTTGTTCTCCTCCCTCCATATGCTTCCCATAGCCTCACGGGTGTAGCGTTTGATCATTTTTTATTCTGGCTTTATCCAGCCCCTCCAGCCTATAAGGGGTCAGATGCATTCATGGCTTGCTTCGGGGGCCCTGACACGCAGTGAAAGTTTGCGCCAGAACTCGCCCTCACGGACTCATACAGTTCAGGTCGCTGTCCGTCAGTTCGCCAAGAATCATTGAAAATATGTTGGAATGGGCCTTGGGGGAATCTGACCCTCTGTCGGGTATCATTCGACCTCATACGTCACTGGCCAACCTACTGCTCGGCAGGTAACCACAAGGTCTCCCCGTCAAACTCAATCCGGTGGACATCTCTGTAATCGATCCGGTCCAGCAGGGCGAATATGTGGCCCATATTGTAGATGACGACTTTGCTTAATGGGTAAATCAAGTCCAAGTCTGTTTCCAGTTTATGCTCTTTCAAATTGTAAATGTGCACCATGTGTTCCGAAAACTTCAATATCTTGCCAAATCCTGAACTGTGCCCAAGGCGATCGGGTTCGTCAGCCAGGGGCGAAAGCTCTATCCCTTTGTGCTCGTAATAGTCCTTTAGAAGCTTGAAGTGAATATCCCATATATTCTGACCGGCCTGAACCACATGTATTCCATGGTCACGGGGCTTCTCTTTCCCAGCTTTCGTTCCCAGATCGGTTTCTAAGATCTCTCCCTCTTTGAGTCGGACCTCATCCAGGATTTTTTTCATTGGAACGGTTCTTTCCCCTATCTTGATAGACTCGTCCGACTTCACGATCATATCAATGCTCTCTTCAATGCCGTACGTTGCTTTGCGCTCCTGCATCAACGCAGCAAGGGCCTTGTCCTTGTCATCTTTTAGCTTTCCATAGTCAATGACTTTCTCGGAAGGAATCGGTGTCGTTACTTTTTCCGCCGACATAGACACATCCTCAGGCTGTTCCACGGGGAGTTGCCCGGGCACAAAGAAAAGCCAAAGCGCACCGCCTATGAAGATGAGACAACAAACCGCTATAAAGAGATACTTACCCATTCAAGGTCCTATGTTGCGTCATGGGTCCTTGGTCCACAGCCCTTTACAGGTTTTCCATGGAAGGGCTAGTTAGTTTCCATCCATAAATGCCCCTTTTGCCTCTGAGCGGTGTTCTCCTCGGGTTTTCGCCTGCGACGTACGAAAAGTACGCCTCGGCGTAACCCCTTGTGCGGCCTTGCTCAGAGCACAAAATGGTCATTTCTGAATTGGAAACTGACGCCTGTGCCCATTGATTGGATCATGTTTCGTGGACGGGCACTAGTTACAGGATTACTTCTGGGCTGTCAACACTATTCGGGCTGGCCCCGGAATGTCCGATGTAAAGATATCATACAGATATTGTTAGGTTAAATGCACTTTGCTTGCCTGTGTGTCCCTTTGCGGACCTTGTGATCGCTGGACCTGTCCCAATCTTTGTATGCCCATGCCGATATGACTAATGGCATCAGCTGTGATCTTCTGAATCAGGGACGGAAGCGGCTGGGCAAAGGATCGATCGTCGGTCAGGGCGTTCGGATCAATTCTGACCATTATTGGAAAGCCCTCAGTTCCAACTCTCTCTGGATAAAACAGACTGGACAATACCCCCAGCCGACCTGCAGCAAGCTTGTTTGATAGATTCATGATGTGATATAAGGCCTTCACCGCAAAGAGTCGAAAGCAAAGCCGTTGCTGGGCGTGGGCCATCTTTAAGGATCTTAGCAGGCGGGGGGCTGGGCCCTGTTGGACTTCGAACAGGTGGGAAAGGTAGAACTGAAACAGAATGTTGAGGGTTGGGTGGGGGACGTCTATCAAGCGTTCGAACGGGAACTGCCTCGGATGAAGGTGCAAAGACCGGAGTAGGACCATATCCATCAATGTCTCGAGCTGCCGGTGCGTTGCCAAAGCCAGGCTGCCTTTTTGGTCCC
>JASFPF010000109.1:0-5580 GCA_050116135.1 Deltaproteobacteria bacterium
AGCGAGCGCATTGCCCGTATCTTGCTGCGGGGTTAGCGAGCGTATATAAAATCAGTATTATTCCTTACGGTCGAAGATTCCTGCAGCTTGCTGCAGGGTCTTCAATCCGAATGGTTTGCCTTATCATGGTGTCCTATAGCAATTTCTAGATAGACAAAGGCTGGGAGGGTCGTTGAATGCTGACAGATAGACAAATGGACCAATATACAGATGTCTTGTTTTGGGCGTTGAGAACAGCGAGGAGAGGCAAGTTCAAAAGGGGAGATATTGTCTTGATTCGATATGACCTTGACGCCATGAAGATGGCGGAACGTCTCGAGGCCAAAATCCTTGACAAGGGCATGCATCCCGTCCTTCGCCTTGGCCTGACATCTAACATGGAGCGCATTTTTTTTGAGAAGGCCAACAACAGGCAACTCGTTTTCCAGCCACCAGGAGAAAAAGAACTCTTAGAACATCTGAACGGCGGCATCTATCTTCATGCGCCGGACTCTCTGACCCATCTTACTGACATAGATCCAAAAAGGATAGGCAAAGCAGCGGTTGCCAGAAAACCGCTGCGCGACATCCTGGACAAGCGAGAAGAAATGGGAGTGTTCGGTTGGACCCTCTGTATGCTGCCGACCCCGGCATTGGCTAAGCAGGCCAAGCTCACCATTAGGCAGTATGCCAATCAGATTATTAAGGCCTGCTACCTCGACAGCGACGATGCGGTCAAAGAGTGGAAGGCCATTCATAAAAATGCTGTGGCTCTTAAGAAATGGATGAATAGTATGGCAGTGTCATACTACCATGTTGAGTCCAACAGCGTAGACTTGAGAATAACCCCTGGACAGCGCAGGAAATGGATCGGACTTTCTGGCCACAACATCCCCAGTTTTGAGATTTTTCTCTCTCCTGACTGGCGAGGGACCCAAGGGACCTATGTGGCCAACCAACCCTGTTTTCGGAGCGGAAACTATGTGAAGGGGCTGAGATTGGAGTTCAAGAAAGGCAAGGCGATCAAATTCGAAGCAGAGGAAGGCAAAGATTTTGTTATCAAACAAGTAGCCATGGATACAGGCGCCTGCAGGGTTGGCGAGTTTTCTTTGACGGATAAACGTTTCTCAAAGATCGATAAATTCATGGCTCATACCTTATTTGATGAAAATTATGGCGGGCGTTATGGAAATTGTCATATCGCTTTGGGTGCGTCATATTCCGACACGTTCGATGGAAATCCCGCAGAACTGACGCCAGAGAAGAAGAGGAAACTGGGGTTTAACGATTCAGCCCTTCACTGGGATCTGGTCAATACCGAGAAAAAGACCGTCACGGCCCATCTCACTTCTGGCGCCAAGGTGGTCGTTTACGAGAACGGGATGTTCAAGTATTGAGGATAGAAGTCTTCATGGGCGACAGGGAAAGAGAAGGGTGAAAGATCCGTTGGCAGAGGCCCGTTTTGTGGTGCAGGAGCATCATGCGCGACAACGCCACTACGATTTTCGGCTGGAAATGGCAGGCGTCTTGAAATCATGGGCCGTGCCCAAGGGGCCGTCGTTGAATCCGGCGGAAAAGCGGCTGGCAGTCATGGTGGATGACCATCCTATAGAGTACTTCGATTTTGAGGGGATCATACCGGCTGGTCATTCCGGAGCGGGTCCCGTAGTGGTGTGGGATCAGGGGGCGTATGAGCTGCTTGAAGGAGATAATCCGGCGAAGGCCCTTGAGGCAGGCAAGATCGTCATAGCCCTTTACGGCAAGATACTCAAAGGAGGTTTCGCATTGGTCCAGATGAAAGGACGAGGTGCAAAGAACTGGCTGCTGATCAAGAAGAAAGATAAATATAGCCGCGCCGGCTGGACCATCCCACAAGGGTTGACAGAACAAAAGAGAAGGAACCTCCGGGAAAAAGTGCCGCCATGCGAAATCTACTGATGGTTCCATGGCGTGTCGTGCGTCGTGGGTTGCGAGGTGGTTTTGGGTCAAATACGACACGTGGGGCACTTCCATGTTTATGCGGCAAAAAACGGCAAAGGCATCGACAACATGGCCCGTCAGATCAATAAGGTGTTGTTTGTGTGCACGGGAAACATTTGCCGCAGTCCCTTTGCCGAAGGCTTGTTGAAAAACCTTGTAGATCAAAAGGATCTGAAAGGCATTTCAGCCGACTCGGCAGGATTGCTCGCTCTTCCAGGTCGTCCTGCCACGCCTCTGGCCCAACAGGTCGCGGCTGGGTTTGGTGTGGATCTATCTGAGTGCCGGGCCAAATCCTTATCTCAAGATCTGGTGGCCTGGTCTGACCTCGTCTTAGTCATGGAAAAGTCCCACGAAGAGGCGCTGTTGTCTGCCTTTCCTGGGGCGACTGGCAAGGTTTTGTTACTGAGGCACTTTGCCCGTCATGGTTCCCGAAGGCGGGGTATTGCGGACCCCTACGGGCTCCAATATGAGGCATACCGCTTCTGCTTTCTGGATATTGAGGACGCAGTCTCGGGGCTGGTGGAATATCTGTCTGGTGGGACGATGGTCTTTGAAACGATCTCGGTTCGCTGCTACGAGGGTCACAAAGCCAACGAATCTCCCCGATCTTTCGAATGGGCGGGCCGGACCCATAACATCAAAAAGATCGTTGACCGTTGGTATGACGGCAGCCTGGATGGCCGATCAGAGGCAACGGATTATTTCAAAGTCCAGACCGATGATGGGGCTATCTACATCATCAGGCGAAATCGACTTTTTGACAGCTGGGCCATCATGGTCCCTGACGTTCAGTGAAGTCAGCCTGTCGAGCGAAAAGACCTTTGAGTCTTGACGCTGCTGCCCGTTGCGTTAAATTGGGTTTTACTTATTGATGATCTTAATGGCCTTTGTGTCATTGTCCGTCTTTAATACACAAAAAGTGGAACGCTTTGATCCCGCCGTCCCATAAGTGTACTGTAGGTCAATGCCTCCTTTGGCTAGTTTGGCAGCCACTTTTTCCAGTTCACCCACCCTGTTTGTCATCTCAACAACGATGACAGGTTCTTCCTTGGCCGTTGTCTTCATCTTCTTGAGGGCACGTTTTGCTTTGGCATTGTCATCGGTAATCATCATGAAATATGCTCTTTTGTTCATCTGGTAAGCACAAAGGGCCGAGATGTTTACCCCGGCGCCGGCCAGCGTGGTGCAGATATGACCAAGAAGCCCGACTTTGTTGGCTTTGTAGAAGGTGAGTTGCTTGGATCGTCTTGCCTTAGCCATGGTGTTTTCCTCCTTTCAAATATGTGAGTCCTTGTGTGAGAAGGGCTTTTTCTCATTTAGGACGGGGAAATGGTATGAGTCAAGCAAAAAGCCAGGGAGAGGAAAAACAACTCGACAAAGAAACTGTGCTATTCTATATAGCTTCTATGCCTGAAAGGCACATGCACCTGGGAGTTATCTTTGAACGTAAGCCGGTTGCACAATATTAGTCTCAAGTGGAAGCTTCTCATCCCATTCCTTTTTCTTGCCTCTATGGGAGCCGCGGCCCTCTTTGTGGTTTCCTATCGTTTCCAGGCCGATTTGATTCACCTGAACGAAGAAAAACGCCTGAGAAATAATTATCAGTATTTCTTGGCTCTCATTGAGTCAAAAAAGGACATGGCCCTGAGCCTTGCCTATGTGGTGGCCCAAAATCCCGTTGTGGCTGAGGCCTTTGCCGAAAGGGATCGGGAGCTATTGTTCACGCTTCTACATGCCGCCTACGAGACATTGCACCAAGATTTTGGGATCAAGCAGTTTCACTTTCATGTCCCGCCCGCCACTTCTTTTTTGCGTATCCACTTGCCGGGCCAATACGGCGAACGTATGGAAGCCTATCGACAGACGATCAACTGGGCGAGAAAAACGGGTAAAGGCGTTGGCGGACTGGAATGGGGCGTGACCGGTTTTGGACTGCGCGGCGTGGTCCCGGTCTTTTACAAGGGTGAGCAAGTCGGGACCTTGGAGCTTGGAGAATCCTTTGAAGGCCCGTTTCTTGATGCTTTCAAGGAAGATTATGGCGCCGATCTCACGGTCTACGTGCCGGGCGAATCAGGCGAGAACAGGCCAAAGGTCTTTGCCTCAACCCTAAAGAAAGCCATGCTTCCTGCTGAACTTTTCAGCCAGCCTTTCCACACCGGAGACGTTTTGTTTCACACCGCCAAAAGGGACGGCAGGGATATCGCTTCAGTGGTGGGGCCGGTCCGCGATTTTTCTTCCAAGATTGTGGGTGTGGTAGAGATTAGTGTCGACCGGAGTCCAACCCTGGCGCTTCTCAGACAATATGGATCTGTTGCGGCTATCATTGGTTTTATTGGTTTCGTCTTATCCATATCGTTTGTTTGGTTTATATCTGTCATTTTTACAAAGCGTATCGGCAATGTTGTAGAGGCGGCAGAGGGAATCGCTGCCGGGCACCGTGATACCAGAATTGTGGTAAAGAGTGCTGATGAACTCGGCGTCATGGCCCAGGCGATCAACGAGATGTTAATTTCTCTCGAAGAATCACGGCGAAAGGTCAAGAATTATGCCAAGAACCTGGAGTTGATGGTTGAGCAGCGGACCCGGACTTTGAAGGAATCTGAACAGACCTACCGGACCCTGGTTGAACATGTGCCCCTTGTTGTTTATCTAGTCATGCCCGATGGAACAGCCATGTTTTTGAACAGGTTTGTTGAGGACATGATCGGTATAGCGCCACAGGCGTTAAGTGGACACCGCGAAGCATGGGCCGAGCACATTCACCCCCACGACAGGGCACGGGCCCTTGCCCATTTTGAGGAATGCCTCAGCCAGGGCAAGTCGTGCCATCAAGAATACCGGATGATTCACAAAGATGGCCATACTGTCTACGTGGTTGATCATGCTGTTCCCGTCGTCGATGATCGGAATGGACTCATTAGAATGGATGGCATCGTTTTGGATGTGACAGCCCGGAAAGAACTCCAGGAGAAAATCCTGCAAGCTGAAGAGCTGGAAACCTTGAGTCAGGTTTCAGCCCGTTTGGCCCATGAGATCAGAAATCCCCTCACGTCCATCGGAGGTCTGACTAGGCGTTTACTAAAGACCTTCAAAGCATCTGATCCAAGAAGGGAGAAAGGCGAGTTAGTCGTTGAGGAGGTGAAAAAACTCGAAAGAATACTGAAAATGATGACGGCCTATATTGAACCCAGATCGATTCAACTGCGCCGTTGTGACCTCAACGAGGTGGTGACAAAAGCTGTTCAAAAGATGAATGCCGAATGCCAAAATCAGGCCTTTTCCATCACATTGCACCCAGATGAGGGTATGGATCAGATCAAATTGGACTGTGGGCTGTTTGAAAGAGTCCTGACCAATCTCATGAAAAACGCTTTCTATCGCATGAAGAAAAAGGGCATCATTGAAGTGGCCATAGGGAGAGGCGATGAATATGCTACCGTGACTCTGGCTTATAGGGTAGATTTTATCTCAAATGATGACATCGAGGACTTTTTCTATCCTTTCGTCATCGATTATCCCTTTCCGAAAGGCGTCCCGGATGAAGACATCATGGATATCCCTATTTGCAGGGTCCTCATCCATAAGCACGGTGGGATTATCAATGTGAGCAAAGAAGACGAG
>JASFPF010000110.1:0-5564 GCA_050116135.1 Deltaproteobacteria bacterium
ACTTGAGGGGGGCGTCGATCTATGTGATTGTATTGAAAATCCAGACAGTTGTGACAAATTCAGGCGTTGTTTGACTCGCCCCATCTGGAAACAGGCAACCAGAGCCATGTATGACGAGCTGAACGCGATTACGCTGGCTGACATGCTCGCCAAGCAAAAGGATCCACGAAAAACCGAATGAGCAGAGGACCGGGCCTCTTCTTTGCCTGAACACGACCCGTAGAGGACGATCATGACCAGAAAATAATGCCTGACTTCTTCTCACCCCAGCCCAGGTCCATGTGAAGTCCTCTTGTCAGACCACAGAGATCGCCCCATGCCCGTTCATATCAGTCTTCAAATGCTGCTAAATGAAAATGATTTAGCCCCTTTTGACTTAGGTCAAGGCCATGGCAAAAGACCTCCTGTAATATGATTTGAAAAACAACAAAACGGCCAGATCCTCGAATTGCTTCGAGCATGGCCGAACCAACAAGAAAAAACCCTATGAAATGCCCAGGCCAAGATACCCGTTACTGGAAACCGGGGGCCATTTTTGAGGTCAACTGCCCCAAGTGCGGCAGCGACGTGGAGTTCTTCAAGGACGACACCACCCGTCGTTGCAAGCAGTGCGGTCATCGATTTCTGAACCCTGAAATGGATTTGGGCTGTGCCTCGTACTGCCAGTATGCCGAGCAGTGCCTGGGAGACCTGCCCCCGGAGCTCTTGGCCGAAAGGGACGACCTCTTGAAGGACCGGGTGGCTCTTGAGATGAAACGTTACTTTGGGCAAGATTTTAGGCGCATCGGTCATGCTGCCAACGTCGCCAGATATGCTGACCAGATTGTCAAAAAGGAAAAAGGGGACCCGGCCGTGGTCCTGTGTGCTGCCTATCTTCACGATATCGGCATCCATGAAGCTGAGCGGAAATACAACAGCACAGCGGCCAGGTATCAGCATAAGGAAGGCCCCCCGATCGCCAGGGACATCTTGACAAAACTAGGGGCACGGGAAGAACTCATAGACGAGGTCTGCGACATTGTGAGCCATCACCACCACCCACGAGAAGAGGAGACCCTGAACTTCAAGATCCTTTATGATTCAGACCTGATTGTGAATCTTGAAGAACACCAAAAGGAGAAAAAAACCAAAAGAGAAAAGCTGCTCAGAATTATTGAGCAGAATATGTTTACTGATGCCGGAAAAACGATAGCCAAGAAGGCTTTGCTGGGAGAAAAAAATGAAGGTTAAGAGAAAGATCGTTGAGATAGATGATGAACTTTGCGACGGCTGCGGCCAGTGCGTGCCCGCCTGTGCCGAGGGGGCTATCCAGATCATTGAGGGGAAAGCCAGACTCGTTGCCGAAAAATACTGTGACGGCCTAGGGGCCTGCTTAGGAGAATGCCCCACTGGGGCCCTCTCCGTGGTAGAACGAAACGCAGAGGGATTTGATGAAGAGGCCGTTAAAGAACACTTGAGCTCAAAATCGCAAAAGACCCGTGCCGAAGAGACCACCCTACCCTGCGGTTGCCCATCCGCTCACGTCCAGATCCTGGTGCCACCCGCCTCCACCCTGGAGGCAAAGGCGCCATACACGCAAGAACGTCCTGTTTCTGCCCTGTCCCACTGGCCGGTTCAAATAGGTCTCGTGCCCCCTGGGGCCCCCTTCTTAAAAAAGGCTCATCTGCTGGTCGTGGCCGACTGTGTGCCCGTGGCCTATCCTCATTTCCACCAGGATTTTCTCAAAGGGAAGGCCGTCATGGTGGGCTGCCCAAAATTCGACGATGTCCAGGGCTATCTCGAGAAGTTTGTTGAGATATTCAAGGCCGCTGAGATAATGAGCGTCACCGTGCCCATTATGGAGGTACCCTGCTGTTCAGGGCTTCCCATGATCCTGAAACAGGCCATGAAAGAGACAGGAAAGGAGATCCCCATGGAACAGGTCGTTATCAGTGCCAGGGGAGAGGTCTTGAAAAAGGAAAAACTGGCAGCGGCCTAAAAACTCGCGAGAAAGAAGGTTTGAAATGTACACCGGCCGTGTTGGGCTACACCACAGGCCAAGATCAAAATACAGTCTTTTTTTTCCTAAAATACAGGATTCACCTCATTTATTTTCTTGGACCACTGTCTTACAGTGCGAGGCCAAGACCACTTCTTGGGCCAAGGTGTTCTGGGCCCAATGGGCGTCTGAATCTTTGATTGCAAAGGAGGAAAAGAAGATGGAAAAGAACCAAGAAGAAAAAACATGTGCCCATTGTGGACACACGGCTTCTGGCAGGTTTGTAGGGGATATCTGTCCCCAATGCGGATTGACGTACTGGAAATGTTCTAAGTGCGGATTTCTGATGACGGCTGCAACCCCACCAGATACCTGTACATCATGCGGCGAAAAGTGCGATTTCCTAAATGTTACCTGCTACACGCCCGAGTGCGGGGGGCCGGGTCACATTGATCCCAGATTGTAAGAAGAATGATCACAGGCTGCGACTGTTTTCTTGTCAACCTTCCTAAGACGTAGTGCCGGCACGAAACCGGCTGAAAAGACTAAGATTAAGATGGGGCAAGAAGAGACAGGCTGTTTCCCGGCCAATGAATTCTTTTGATCATCAAGGCGCTTTTGCGAAGAGCTTCTCCCGGACGGAAAAAGCGTATTAGACCAAGGGAAAAAGGCCCTGGACAAAACGCTCCAAAGACTCTGACCTATCATCAGGAGGTGCATTGTGAAGAAAAACTGGGTTCACCTATTGGGGTGGTCGATGGCCATCATCTGTTTTACGGCTCCAGCCCTTGCTGCAGAAGAGGCCTGTATCACCTGTCACAGGACGATTTCGCCAGGGCAGGTGGCTGATTGGGAATCCAGCAAACACAGCAAAGAGGATGTGGCCTGTTCGGTCTGCCATGGTGAGACGCATCAGGGGGCCAAAGACGCCAAGCTGGCTCAACTGCCAGATGAACAGGTGTGTGCGGAGTGCCATGAGGAGCAGTTTAATCAGTTCGCAAAGGGCAAGCACAACTTCGGCTGGACAGCCATGAACGCCCTTCCCGTCACCCATGTTGAGCCAGACGAGTTGATGGAAGGCGGCAGGGGATGCGGTGGCTGCCACAACATGGGGATCAAATCCGAGGCCCAGAAGAAGGACCAAAGGGACAAGGGTTACCGCTATCAGAACAACTCATGTGATGAGTGCCACACCAGACATAGCTTCTCCAAAAAGGAGGCCCTGGACCCACGGGCCTGCCAGCAATGCCACATGGGCTATGATCACCCCCAATGGGAGATGTGGAGCAGTTCGAAGCACGGCACCCGTTACGCTGTAAAAGAAAAGGGCAAGCTGCCTGAAAATGCAGCCGGACCCAGTTGCCAGTTTTGCCATATGCCGGACGGAAGCCATACCAACAGGACGGCGTGGGGCTTCTTGGGCGTGCGACTGCCGCTGCCCGAAGACAAGCAGTGGGCCGCAGACAGGGTCACGATCCTCAAGGCCCTTGGCGTGCTGAATCCTGAGACAGGAGAGCCTACGGCTCGCTTGGATGCCGTCAAGGCCGTGGACCTTGCTCGCCTTACGGAGGAGGCCTGGCAGACAGAGCGAGAAAAGATGATCAAACGATGCAACCAGTGCCATGCCGAGACCTATGCCCGCGGGCAGCTCGCCATGGGCGATGCCATCATGCAGAAAACGGATCGTCTCTTGGCAGAAGCGATTGAAATCGTTGCGGCCCTTTACAAAGATGGTATCATCAAGAAGCCCGCAAACTACACCTTTGCCTATCCGGACTTTCTGCACTTTATGCGGACCGGCGGTGGCGACATGAACGGACTTTCATTCATTGATCAGGTCCTGTTCCAGATGTACATGAAGCATAGGATGCGGGCCTACCAGGCTTTTTTCCACGTGAACCCAGACTATGCCTATTGGTACGGCTGGGCCATGATGGTCAAAGACCTGGGCGAAATCAAGGAACTCGACAAGACCATGAGAGCTGCAGCCAAGGTGGACAAGATGCAAAAGTAAAACCCCCTACTGCTTAAACCACCAGACGCCTTGGGCCGCCACTCTCTGGAGACCCAAGGCGCCTGTTTCTCCACTTCTCCACAATTACGCCTAACGACAGGAGGGGATGATGAGAAAGGTAATCAAACCAGCCATCTTCATCGGCATCGGCCTTGTCGTCGCCTTCCCACTTTTCAGCCTCACCTACTACACTATGGTCCGCACAACGACACCGCAGTTCTGTGCATGGTGCCATGAGATCCGGTTTGCCTTCGATTCCTGGAAAACGTCAACCCATGTGAACAATGCCCAGGGCTTTGTGGCCGACTGTATGGATTGTCATCTTCCCGCCCCCCATGATACCTTCAACTTCTTCTACGCCAAGACCGTGCATGGCATGAAAGACATTATTGTTCATTTTGCCCAAGACACCTACGATCATGATAAAAACCGAGAGGCGGCTTATGCCTCCTTTAAGAACGAGCAATGCCAGAAATGTCACCGCAACCTTCTTTATATCCCTGACAAACGCGGCGCCATGCTGGCCCATAGGTCGGTTGTTTATGCCCGATCCGGCTATGAGAAGCAATGTGTGGACTGCCATCGAGACCTGGTTCACAACGCCAGAGAAATTTATGAGTACAAGCAGTACCGGGACCATTATCGGGGCGTCGGCTTATAATAAAAGCTGGTCAGTTCCTTCTTGTTTTCAACAGACGATAGACAATACTTATTATTTTTCTCTTTCGTGGTTTCAGCCCTGCGTGTTTTCGTGATTAGCTTTTGGATTTTCAGCCAGAAAAAAACGCGAATTGTACAACTAACAGACTAACCAGGGAGGGTATAAAAATGAAACGTCTACTATCCAAGGCGGTCCTAACGGTTTGGTTGGCAGGGCTTTTCATAATAGCGGCCACTGGGTCTCAAGCCCAGGAAGGCGAAAACTTGCCCAAGGCAAAGGAATTCAGAATAGAGCGCAGCATGCCCAAAGAGTCTGTGGCCTGCATCGGGTGCCACAAAACAGACAGCCCAGGCATATTCGCTGATTGGGCCCATAGCCGGCACGCCAGCGCTAACATTACCTGCCTCGACTGCCATCAGGCCGAGGCGTCTGACGCGGATGTGAGCCAAGAGCATTTCAAGCAGTATGAACGCGCAGACCAGAAATACGGCGCCAAGGAATACAAAGTGCCCATATCAGCCGTGGTCACCCCCAAGGACTGCTCGCGCTGTCACCCTGACGAGGCCAAACAGTATGGTCTCAGCAAGCACGCGAACACCTTGGAGATTATCTGGAAGATCGACCCATGGCTGAACAAGGGGATGAACAGCGATATTGAAAGAATCGCTGGTTGTTTTCATTGTCACGGAACGGTCATGAAGATCAAGGAGGGCAAGCTGGCCCCCGAAACTTGGCCCAATGTAGGGGTGGGCAGAATGAACCTGGATGGCAGCAAGGGGAGCTGCACCAGTTGCCATACCCGACATCGTTTTTCCGTGATGGAAGCCAGAAAACCTGAGGCCTGCGGCCAGTGTCATCTGGGGCCCGATCATCCACAAATCGAAATCTATATGGAGTCGAAACACGGAGAC
>JASFPF010000111.1:0-5526 GCA_050116135.1 Deltaproteobacteria bacterium
TCACTATTGATTAGCCTGCTTGCTATTTTCGGAGGGATAGTCATTATTCCGCCACTGGCCCGCCGTTTAGGATTACCAGTCATAGTTGGCGAGTTAGTGTTCGGAATCATTCTCGGAGTATCCTTTCTTGATATAGTTCGCAGTGAGGAGCCAACGCTGGAATTTTTCGCATCATTCGGCTTGGTGTATTTAATGTTCCTGGCCGGACTTGAAACTGATTTTATATCTATTTTCACTGAGGGCGATTTAGGAAAGGTTTTGGCTGTGTCAGGGGCTTCTCTAATACTGCCGTTTGCTGCAGGGGCGGGTATTTCATATATGGCGGATGTCCATCCTCTTGTATTGGGGACAATATTCTGTACAACTTCTATCGGCCTGATATTACCGCTGTTAAAAGAAATCTCCTCCTCCCGGCAATTTTCCCAAATCCTGGTCGGCTCAGTAACAATTGTAGACATAATCAGCATCTTTTTACTCGCTTTTGTTCTCGCTCTAATAGGAGGTTCCATTGGTGCCGAGCTTCTCTATGGTTTACTCTTCATGGTGACCCTTTTAATAATGCCCTTTATTATCAGCAGAGGAAAAATTCGCGAAAAGATAGAAATGAAAATAGTTAAAGAGGCTCACTTCGATTTCGAGATAAGGGCAGCCTTCGCGCTGATTTTCCTCTTAGCAGCACTTTCCAACTTTCTGGGCTTTCACGCCATTGTCGGAGCCTTTATCGCCGGGCTGGTTGTGAGTGAGGTGATTCCCAAGGATCCAGTTGAGCAGAAATTGCAGAGTTTTGGATACGGCTTTTTTATTCCTTTATTTTTTATTCTTGTAGGTAGCCGGGTTAACTTGCCCGTTCTCTTCTCAAATGCGCGTGATATTGGCATTCTCGTGATATTAATTGCTGTAGCTCTAGCAGCAAAAGCGAGTGGTGTAGTGGTAGTTGCCAAGTTGATCGGCCTAAACCGCTCGGAAAGCATTGCCCTCGGAATTCTTCATTGTGCGAGGCTGAGTCTAATAATAGCAGTAGCTGAGGTTTCCCTTGAGCTTGGGCTCATTGGAGAAAGCATCTTTGCCTCTCTTGTGCTTCTCGCCATCATCTCCGGGATCGTTGCACCGGCACTTGGAAAGCGCATCTTGAAGAAAACATAGAGAATACTCGCTGGTCAAGTGTGACCGTCAGGGGCTTTCTTTGTAATACAGGGCCGGTTGGGCACCCTCAACCCCAAGCACCCTGACTGCAGCCTGCAGCCGAAGGACTTGCTGACTAGGAGAGTCCAGCCTCACTTGATGGCTTTCCTTGGAAGGCCCCCCCCGCCCCTGCCTTCTGTGTTTTCAGCCCTTCCCGATATGAATTTCAAAGAATTAGTGCAGGTCTCAAGAGGCATGCCCTTTTCGCCTCTATTTCCACATGTAGCACTCCCGGCAAATCGGTGCGGAGTTATGCTCTCTCCTATTTCATCGAGCGTGGCCCAAGCCTCTAAGAGCGTTTTGGTTTCTGCCTTGAACCTTGACTGGTTCGCCCAATTCCTGCAGCGAATCGTCTTCCTCTGAGTGAACCTGTCGGCAGAAATGTAGATATCTGTCCGCCTCACCGGCCAGAAGATCACAGTTCGAATTTGCGATAACATTTCAGAAATGGAAAATTTTGAAGGGATTGGTTTGTTCACAGATAATTTCCAGGGGGTTTCGAGAACCGACTTTACACCCGTTCGGATTTCGGAATGATACCTGCAGAGGAAGGGGCCTTGAGGCCGGTTAAAACTACTTACCAGAATAAACATCCGCAGGTTTTCAGAGGTTTCAGACCGATATGGTAATGGCAGACGGGGCGCTTCGCTCACTGGAGACTGAAGGCCAGTCTGAAGACCCTGAGGTCCCTAGGCCTCCGGACAGGGAACCTTGGACCGTGAGGAATGTAACTCTTTTGTATACGCTCGCTAACCCCGCAGCAATCTGCGGGGACTGCCCTCGCTTAAGCGGTTCAATTGCATGTTCCAAGATGCCTTGCGATTGATTCAATGTTTGGCGCCCCATGAAAAATATGTAAAGATATCAAACCCATTGAATAGTTAACGTGAAACTGTTATATAGTCTGCATGGACAAAGTGGCCGGATTACTTAATGAGATGGTTGTGCAAGGCATTATTGCGGACTATGCGGTATTTGGCGCCGTAGCTCAAATGCGTTACACCGAGGCCGTGGTGACGTTGGACGCAGATATCCTTGTGGCAGTGCCCGAACCGGATAAGCCGGATTTCCTGAGCCTGATTTATGCTTTCTGCCGAGAACGTGGTTATTTGCCCGAGGGCGAAGCGATTCGTGTTGGGGACTGGCCCGTGCAATTCATCCCTGCATTCAGCAAGCTCACCCGAGAAGCCATTCGTGATGCTGAGACGGGAGACCTTGATGGTATTCCGCTGCGGGTCGTCGGTGCGGACTACCTCGCGGTCATCGCACTGAGCGTGGGCCGTGCGAAAGACTTCGCACGCGTGCTGGCGCTTCGTGAAGCCGGTGCCGTGACAGACAAGGAGATCTCTGATCTGGCCATGCGCCACAACCTTACTGCCAAATGGAATCTGTTTAAGGACCGTTTTGATGAGAGCTGATATTCAAGCTATTTTAAAGAAACAGGCCGCATGGCAGCGATCCCGGGCTGAAAGGCCTTGGGCCCAGAAGTTACGGGATTCTGTTGCTATGCGTCGTGCCTTAACATCTCTAAGAAAACGCCCATCTCGGCTTACCGAAATACGACCAAGTCAGGATTAACGTGTTGACTGCAAACTTGAGGATTGAACCCTTGGCCAATCCCGCCATGCGGAGAGTGATTTGAGCCCGTCGAAGCACCTGAGTGCCCCATTGGGCAGGGGAACTTTAGGAAACCACTTCTACTTCTATTGAATACCGTGCAGCCCCGACGCGTCGGGAGAGGAAATCTTCGACCGTAAGGCATATTACTCCTTTTATGCGCTCGCTTAATCGGTTCATCTCTGGGAAGTTGCCAATAGGAGAACGCCATGGCTATAGCAGAGGTTAGTATTGTCCCCATCGGGACCCAGTCAACGAGTGTGAGCAGCTATGTGGCTGCGTGTCTGGAGGTCCTGAAGGACTCGGGCTTAACCCATGAGCTCCACGGCATGGGCACGATCATTGAGGGGGATCTGAAAGCGCTTTTTGAGACCATCTTAAAGATGCACGAGGTGCCGTTTAAGGCCGGTGCCCTTCGGGTGGTGACCACCATCAAGATTGACGACAGGCGGGACAAGAAGACATCATCCAAAGGCAAAGTGGAGGCCGTATTGAGAAAAAGATCTCAAGCCTAGGCATCCTAAAAAGATGCTTATTGCCTGAGAAGGGACCGATCCGATGGCGTTGATTTTCCTGGGCGTCTTAGAGCAAAGCCGTCAGAGTGTAATGATTTGCCCCCTAAGCTCCTCTCCCAATGTCAGAATACCTACGGAGCCTCTTCCAAGGAATCGGGTGCTCCCGTAAAATGCCCCTGGATTAAAGAAAAGGATCCCGTCCCTGACCTCATTGACGGGCCGGTGGGTATGCCCGTAAACAATGGCATTCACCTGATCAAAGCCAGCCATGAGCCCTTTTGCCGAAGTAAATGGCTTCCCCAAAATGTGAGTCAGGCCGATCCGAAAGCCTGCCACCTCTATGATTCTCTTTGATGGTAGCTGATTCTTCACCATCGAGGAGTCCATGTTGCCACTGACCGCAACGACCTCTTTATCGAAAAAGGCGTGCAGTACATCGAGTTCGGTGAGGTCTCCTGCATGAAGGATCATAAAAACATCAGCAAAGACGCCATGTTGTAGTTGGCAAAGCGCCTCAGTCGGTTTGCTGAGATGGGTGTCCGAGATCACGCCGATTTTCATGACAATGCCTTGATAGAATGCGCGAAAGGGTGGTATGGGTTCACCATCAGGGCGCCTGTAAAACCCAGGCGGCCCTGGCTATGGGTTCCCCTAACATTTCTTACATACAATTTGCTTTAGGCAAAGGCAACGATTTAGAGGCTGCCGTGAATCCTCCGCTGATCGAGCTAACTTTTTGGGTAATACCCCCCTTTGTCAGTTTCTTGACCTTATTCGCCTTAGCCGGCCTGGCCGTGGTCAAAGGCAGGGGGAGAAAGGTCAACCTGCTTCTTGCAGGTATCTGCTTTCTGGGAGGACTCTTGAGCCTAGACAAGGCCCTGGCCTCTGTGGTGACCGATCCCAACCTGGCCTTACGGATTAGTCGCATAGATCACATATTTGTTGTTTTTTTTATCCCTGTCTACCTTCACTTCACTTACTCTTTCCTGGGAATAACCACCCGAAAATGGCTTGTTCGTCTTGCCTACGTCTTTAGCGGGTGCCTGAGTCTCCTTTCACAAGGAGACTATCACCTGTCAGGCGTCAAGGCATATTTCTTTGGTTACTATGCCCAGGCCGGCCCAATGATTTACGTGTTTGGCGTCGCCACCACCACGAACACCCTTTACTGTCTGTATCTTCTTTTCCGCGCCTTGAGACAAGAAAGAGATCCGGATCGAAAGAACAAAACAAAATACATTATCTTGGGCCTGGGCGGGGCCGCCCTCATGGCCCATTTCGACCTGTTGCCCCTGGCAGGGATCAGCTTTTACCCCCTGGGAAATTTCGCTTTCATTCCTATCCTTCTCTTGGGTTTTGCCGTATTGAAGCACGATTTGTTGGACATCGGGTTCATGGTTCAAAAGGGCCTCACCTACTCCGTTCTGACAGGCCTGCTCACGGGCACCTATGCCCTGATGATCATTATGTTCAATCAGGTCTTTAAAGGGATGGGGCAGAGATGGTCCATGCTGTTTGCGATCTTCTTTTTTCTTGTGATCGTCTTTGTCTTTGAGCCACTGAAAAAGCGGGTGCAGCTTTTCATTGACCGTTTACTCTTCAAAGGGAAATACGATTACCAGAAGACCCTCATGGCACTGAGTGATGCCATGGCATCCATGCTGAACCTGGACGAGATTATGGACAAAACCCTCAGGACCCTGACCCAGGCCATGTATCTTGATTGGGGCTATGTGATGCTTGCCGATGATATCGGAGACGCGTTCCGGGTCCGCAGCCAAATGGGCACCCTCTCAAACGTTGAAGGCCTGATGATGACTCACTCGAGCCCCCTGATTCGGGAACTGGCTCGTCGGAATAGGGAAGTGAGCCGCTACAATGTTGAAGAATGGTCAGGCTCTTGTGATGACCCCTTTCGTTTCAAGGAAGACTTCAACAGCCTCGGTGGCACGGTGATCCTGCCTGTCGTTTTCAAAGGAGACATGAAAGGCCTGCTTGTTCTGGGAAACAAGAAATCTGGGGACCTTTTCACCGCTCAGGATTTTGAACTCCTTCGGACCCTGGCCAACCAATGCGCGATTGCCATCGAGAATGCCAAGTCCTATCAACTGATCGAAAATCTTAATGAAAACCTCGAGGCCATGGTGGACGAGCGGACAGAAGCGCTGAAAAAGGCCCTGGAAGATAAGGACAGGACGCAAGAGCTTCTCAT
>JASFPF010000112.1:0-5506 GCA_050116135.1 Deltaproteobacteria bacterium
TTAAGGAGTGACCGGTCTCACGCTTAAGATCCGCACTTAACAAGCTTCTCTGTTTGGAAGGAAGCAATGAAGGAGGCTGTTGTGAAAGGAGTCCTGAAATATGGTGCTATTGCACTCTTCGGCTGGTGTCTGACCTTTTCCGCCTGTTCACAAAATGAAGGCGTGGACAGCAAAAACAAACCCATTGAAGAGATGACCGACCACGCAGCCGACGTCATCGGAACAAGGATTAAAACGCCGATTGATCAAGCACGTTCCGTTCAAGGTGTGGCAAGAGAACGGCTAAAACGCACTGACAAACCTTTGTAGAATCTTCAGAAGAAGCCCAAGGGGCACGTTGTGGCTCACTGAAGGGAAGCACAACAGCCCAGTGAAGCACCTCGCCTTAAAAGAAGGATCCTGCGGCTAGGAAGCCGGCCCATGGAAAATGCAGTTGGTCTCAACACTTTTGAGGATACTTTCGCCGAGTGATATGATAGGTATTACTCGCCGAGCATTATATTGTTCGCACGTTCACGGCCGGAAAACATGACCAAAACGTCTCCCGAGGTTCTACCAGCCCTTGGAACAGCTTAACCCCATAGCCAATATCATAGCACTCACCATGGGCGTGGCGTGGGCCAGTGGGATCAATCTCTATGCCGCCATGGTGATGCTCGGACTTCTTGGGGCCACAGGCAATATGGATCTGCCTCCCGGGCTGCAAGTCCTTGCCAATCCCGTGATCATTGGCGCGGCGGGGGTTATGTATGTGGTGGAGTTCATTGCAGACAAGATACCGGGCGTGGATACGAGCTGGGACACCCTCCACACCTTTATTCGCATTCCCGCCGGGGCATTGCTGGCAGCCGGGGCGGTAGGGGAAGTCAATCCGGTTGTTGCCCTTGCAGCTGCCATCGCGGGGGGTGGCATGGCAGCAGGCGCTCATGCCACCAAGTCCGGTACCCGGGTTATGATCAACACCTCTCCCGAGCCGGGCAGCAACTGGGTTGCCTCCCTTGTGGAAGATCTTGCCGTGATCGCTGGTCTCTGGACCGCACTGCACCACCCCTGGGTGTTCATCGTCCTGTTGATGGGTTTCATCTTCTTGATGATTTGGCTGCTGCCCAAGCTTTGGCGGGGCATCAAAAAGTTGTTCGGCTTTATTGGGCGGCTATTGAGAGATGCCAAAGGTGGCCAGCCCATGCACCAAGACCCAGAGGGCAGGCGTTGATGAGAGCTTCCTGGAACAGTTGCACTGAACTAGAAATGGCCTCTGAAGCGTATAGGCCAGCATTGAAAGGAATGTGACCATGGCCACCACGGTCCGAGACGTGATCGGGCTCATGGAAACCATCGCCCCGCCGTGGATGCGATACGCTGACGATCCCATCGGCCTCCACGCAGGCCACCCGGACTGGAAGGTGAAAAAGATCCTCCTCGCCCTTGACGCCACCCTTCCTGTGATTCGGGAGGCCAAAAAGCGTGGATGCCAGATGCTCATTACCCACCATCCACGGTTCTATCGGCCCCTTGGAACCCTTGACGAATCAGAGCCGATGGGCGCCTTGGCAGCGGAGATCGCACGGATGAAGCTGGCAGTCTATTGCGCTCATACGAATCTGGATGTCGTACCTGGGGGTATCAATGACATCCTGGCCGATCTCGCGGGCATGAAAAAAGAAAGAAAGCCCCTGGTTTCCGTGGCAGAGGATCGAATGTTGAAGTTGGTTGCCTTTGTTCCTGAGGACCATGTTGAGACGGTGCGGGCTGCTCTCTGTGAAGCGGGGGCAGGCGTCATTGGCAACTACACGGATTGCTCTTTTAAAACAGCTGGCAGGGGCACGTTTCGTGGCGCGGATACCACAACGCCCTACCTCGGCAAGGCCGGACGGTTCGAGGAGGTGACAGAGTGGCGGCTGGAATTGCTCTTGTCCGAAAGCTGCCAGGCGAGGGTGATTCAGGCCCTGACCGAGTCCCATCCATACGAAGAACCGGCCTACGATATCTATCAGCTCCTGGACAAAAAGACTTTCGGCCAAGGGCGCCAGGGCCTGCTCAAAAGAGAGACGAAACTCGGGTTGCTCGCGGGGAAGATGAAAAAGGCGACGGGCTCGCCTGGGGTCTTGGCCCTGGGCCATAGGGAAAGGCCTGTCCGGACCGTTGGCGTGTGGAGTGGCGCCGGCTTCCAGACAGCGTGTGTCATGGGGCTCGGCCTCGACGCGGTGATATTGGGTGAAATCGACTACCACAGCTGCGAAGTCCTGCAGCAGATCGACACGGGTTGCATTGCCTTGGGCCACGCCCCGTGCGAGGAAGTGGTCCTGCCATGGCTGGCCGACAAGCTCTCGAGCGCCTTTTCCCGCCTTAGTGTGGCGGTCACCACCAAAGGTATTGCGAAAATGTGGAGCGTGTAGCCACCTGTTGGCTTCCCTTCCACTCACAGGGTTTGAGAGCTTTGCTCAACCTCGGAAAACTCTCGGTTTACTCACGATCTCACAGCCCTGATATTGCCCTGAACCTTTTCCAAACCTGCTCGAGCAAAGGCTGTTGTTCCAAATTTCTCCTCAAAGTCCCTTGGTTTCATCCTCAGCATCTCGGCCGTCGAAGGAAGGCACAAGTCTCTTGATGACTTCTCCTCATTAAAGGGACACGCCTCCTGACAAGTGTCACACCCGAAAAAGCAGTTGCCCATTTTTCTGCCGACCTCCTTGCTAACGTCTCCCCGGTATTCAATGGTCAAATATGAAAGGCATCTTGAGGCATCGATGGAAAAGGGGCCATCAAGGGCACCGGTGGGGCAGGCATCAACGCATCGGCTACAGGAACCGCACTGGTTCTCCATGGGCTCGTTGTCCGAGACAGACAAGAAGGCGGTTGTAAGAATCTCCACAAGGAAAAAGTATGAGCCGTATCCAGGTATAATAAGCATGTTGTTTTTTCCCATGAATCCAATACCCGACGCACAGGCGAAACTTCTTTCAAGAATGGGGGCGGAATCAACGCAAACCCTTGTCTTGCTGCCCGGATACCAGTGAACGATGCTATGGGCCAGCCGCTGGGCCAACAGCCTCAACCGATTATGATAGTCGGTTTTCTTAGGCTCTGTGTACCTTGCCGTGGTAAAGCCATCCGGTGTGGAGGGCTTCTTGGAGGCATAGGGATAGGCGAGAGAAATCACTGTCTGACAACCATCGAGCAGCCTTCCGGGCTTTTCCCTCAATGCTTGATGTCTTTCTAACCAAGCCATGTCTCCATGTTTGCCGGCAGCGATCCATGAGCAAAATTGATCAAAAAAGAGAGGCCTTTCGGGCCGGGAAAAGCCCACGGCCACAAATCCCAGGCTCTTGGCCTTTTCTGTAATAGCTGCAATCAAAGTTCTATGTGTTGTAACAAATCAAAAGGACAGCGAATCAAAGACAAAGAGCTTTGTATAACCCATTTGAACGACGATTATGAGCTTTTTGGGACACCCATCCGGGCGCAGTGAACGGGCCCACGTTAGTGGGCAAATTCTAAACTGTCTGAGGCCCTTGGGCCGAGTTTTTAGGATTTAGTGAACAAGGCCATGGATGGGTCAAAAGGCTCATACGAACGAGTGAGAAGGGGTTATGCAAAGGTCTCAAGACAACGGTGTAACGGCCTTTCTGCGCAAGACAGCAAGAGGGGAGAGATGGTGAACCGTTCCATCTAATCGAAGGGGGTCAGGCTTTCACAACCATCCTGGGTGACAAGGACAGTCTGCTCGAACTGGGCGGAAAGGGACCCGTCAGCCGTGACCGCGGTCCACTTGTCTTCCAGGATCCGCAGGTGTCTTTCACCCAGATTGATCATGGGCTCAATGGTGAAAACCATGCCTGGCACCAGGCGAATCCCCTCCCCTTTTCGACCGTAATGGGAAATCTGAGGAGATTCGTGGAACTCCAACCCGACGCCATGGCCCACAAATTCCCTGACCACGGAACACCCCTGTGCTTCCGCAAACGTTTGAATGGCCCAACCGATATCTCCCACGGTGTTGCCAGGGCGTACTTGTGCCATGCCAATTCTCAGACACTCCCGGGCCACCTTGACAATCCTCTGCGCATCGGGTCCTGGTGTTCCAACAAAAAAGGTCTTGCTGGCGTCGGCATAGTACCCCTTCAAAATGGAAGTCACATCCACATTGACGATATCGCCGTCATTCAACATCCTTTTTCCAGGGATGCCATGACAAATCACTTCATTGACGGAAATACACACACTCTTTGGAAAACCTCGGTAGTTCAAGGGGGCAGGCGTGGCACTATTCTTGAGGGTGAATTCATGAACCAGGGTGTTGATTTCATCGGTGCTTAGTCCCGGCGTGATTTTTTTCTCAACCAGATCCAGGGTCTCCAAGACCAGACGGCCGGCCCTCCTGATACCTTCAATGTCCTTTTTCCCTTTAAGCCGAATCTTATATTCCTGAAAATACCGATCCTCGAGATTTCTTGATGTTGGGATTTCTTTCCCGAGGCAGCATTTTTTATATTTAAGACCGCTCCCGCAAGGGCAAGGGTCATTTCGGCCCACTTTGAGCATGTTTTTTTTCATCAACATCTTTGACAGTCTGGTTCCCGAAAGTCCCCTTGTGGGCAGGGGATTCACTCAAAAGCAATTCGTTGGTTGGGCAACGTGAACAAAAAAAGAAGCTCTCTTGAGCTCCATGGATACCCACCTGTGCAAATCCTTTTAATATGGCATTAGTATAACCCATAGGAGGGGTTGTCAACACGCAGCCATGATTAGACATGCCTCCGCCTCTTCCTAGTGAAGGCCGTTGGGAACCAAGCGGCCCTGGGGCACGGATTTGTGCGATTGACAGAGGATTAGGCGGGAGCTATGATCTTGAGACACACAAGGGCCGAGCAACTCATGAAGCCGTCCCGATCAGGCAAGGCCTTTTCACAACACCTTTGAAAGACTATTGTGAGCTTTTTTGGCACCCATTGGGGACCACTTGCAAATTTCGGTAATGGCCCCAGACAAACCTGGGCCCAGCACCAATGCACGTGACTTGAAACAAACCCCAAAAGGGTGCCGTCCACAGGAGAAAAAACGATCAATGCACGATGACAATCAAAGCGCATCAGTCCATGACCATGAGTTACCAGAAGACCTAAAACGCTGTGTGGCATTTCACGGGCACCTGTGCCCCGGACTGGTGTACGGTTACCTGGTAGCAAAAGACGCCTCTGAACGCCTCGGACTTCGTCGCTCCCAAGACGAGGAGGTGGTGGTTATTAGCGAGAACGACACCTGTGCTGTAGACGCCCTTCAGGTCCTGCTTGGAACGACGACAGGCAAAGGCAACCTCATCTTAAAGGCCTACGGGAAAAATGTCTTCACGGTCTTTAATCGATCCAACAAGCGGGCTTTCCGATTTTCCCGTAAAGGGGCCTATCAGTATGAAGGCGATCAACAAGAGGCATTTGCCGAACTGGAGGCGGCCGTTGCGGCCGGCCGGGCATCCGCTAAACAGCTAATGCGCCAAAAAAAGCTCAAA
>JASFPF010000113.1:0-5499 GCA_050116135.1 Deltaproteobacteria bacterium
TTAGCTCCAAGCTGACCGGCGTCCTTTACGTGCTCGACGAACCAAGTATTGGACTTCACCAGCGGGACAATCAAAGACTCTTGACAACACTCAAACAGATGCGTGATCTGGGAAATACCGTCCTTGTTGTGGAACACGATGGGGAAACCATTCTATCAGCTGACTATGTGATCGACATGGGGCCGAAAGCCGGCAACCAAGGGGGACATCTTGTCTTCAGCGGACCACCATCAGCACTCCTTCAACATGAGACATCCTTGACAGGCCAGTATTTGTCCGGTCGAAGGACCATACCGTTGCCATCGAAGCGCCGTGCCTTGACAAATGGCTGTCTCACCCTGGAAGGGGCCTGCGCACACAACCTCAAGGACATCACCGTCGGGTTTCCCTTGGGGTGCTTTGTGTGCGTGACCGGGGTGTCTGGCTCGGGCAAATCGACGTTGGTCATTGAAACCCTTTACAGGGCCTTGGCTCAGCGTTTTTATCGTTCCAAAAAAGGGGCGGGCAAGTACCGCCGACTCACCGGCCTTGAAAAGGTCGACGGTGTTGTTCACATCGACCAGTCTCCCATTGGGCGAACGCCACGCTCCAATCCTGCCACCTATACGGGGCTATTTACGCCTATTCGGGAACTCTTTGCCAGAACACCAGACGCCAGGATGCGAGGTTACAAGCCAGGACGATTCAGTTTTAACGTCAAGGGAGGACGGTGTGAAGCGTGTCGCGGGGATGGGATCATGAAGATCGAGATGCATTTTCTTCCTGATGTGTTCGTCACGTGCGATGTGTGCCGGGGTAAACGTTACAACCGGGAAACCATGGAGGTCAGGTACAAGGGCAGAGACATTGCGGATGTGCTGGATATGACAGTTAACCAGGCTCTGGAATTTTTTAGCAAGGTCAGAAACATAAGAACCAAACTGGAGACCTTGGCCGACGTGGGACTCGGTTACATCCACTTGGGTCAGCCTGCCACGATCCTTTCCGGCGGCGAAGCCCAACGCCTCAAGCTGTCAAGAGAACTGAGCAAGCGAGGCACGGGGCGAACGGTCTACATCCTGGATGAACCAACCACTGGGCTCCATTTCGCCGATATTCAAAAACTCTTGGATGTTCTCAACCGGTTGGCTGATGCCGGCAATACGATCGTCGTCATTGAGCATAACATGGACGTGATCAAGTCCGCTGATCAGGTCATTGATCTTGGTCCCGAAGGAGGGGATGAGGGAGGGCAAGTCCTGGGGTGTGGTCGGCCAGAGGAGATCGCGCAACTTTCAGATTCCCATACCGGCCGTTTCTTGCGAAAGGTCCTGGGGTCAATCATTCAATGTAAGCCGATAACAGAGCATATCTAGCTTCCGCGTAAAGTCTACGTTTTCGACATGCAGGGCACTGGGGCATTGTAGCTGGACTGGGGCAAAGTTGAGGATGCCGCGAACGCCAGCCTTGACGAACTTGTCAGCAGCCTGTTGTGCCCATCTGGGGCTTACTGCAATCACACCAATCTCAACGCCTTTCTCCATGACCAAACGCTTCATGGCCTTTACCGGGGCAACCGTGATATCTCCAATTTGCATACCGATTCTTTTCGGGTCTGTTTCAAAGGCTGCCACAAAGGTGTAGCCCTGGTTCAAAAGTTGGGCATGCCCAAGGAGGGCTGAGCCCAGATTGCCCACCCCTACTAAGGCCAACCGCCATTCCTTTTCCAAGCCGAGGATCTTGCGAATCTCGAACAAAAGCTCTTTGACGTAATAGCCGACGCCTCTGATGCCGAATTGGCCAAAGTATCCCAGGTCCTTGCGTATCTGGGCGGGGTTGACCCCGCAGATGTCGGCTAGGCCGGCAGAGGAAACGACTTCCACACCTTTTTGATCCAACAGGGCAAGATTCCTTGCATACAGTGACAGACGTTTGACGGCAATGGCTGGAATATTGACAGACTTCATCGATGAGGCGATCAGCCGGTGCGTGTTACAGCACTTCAAATCTTACGGGATAGGTTGAAAAAGAATGGCCTAACGGAAAAGATAGACAGGGTTGCCACCGCTTGTCCTTGTTGCGGCGGCAACCCTGTTCTGTTTCTGTGCTCTATCGGTTAATGTTGATTAATGACCTGCGCCAAACAGGGCCGCAATCGCTCCAGACTGCGGATGGGCATAGATCAGAATCAGGGCAATAACCAACGCATAGATGACCAGAGACTCGACCATGGCCAGACCGATCAGCATGGTCACGGTCACCTTACCCGAGGACTCTGGGTTTCTGGCAATGCCTTCAACCGCGTTTTTGATTGCCATGCCTTGCCCCAGACTGCCTCCAAAGGCCGCAACGGCAATACCAAAGCCTGCCGCAAACACGGACACCGTGAAGTACTTCAGAGCGGCGATGGGCAGCTCGGTGCCTGCAGCGTAAGCGACCGTGGAAAGGGCAAACAGAATAAACGCAGCTCCCAGGGTTGAAAATGACAGTTTCTTGAACATTGACTCTCCCTCCTTTACAGTTAGAATTTTATTCACGGGCTTCTTCCATAGCACTGGTTTATATTAATGTATTAATGGGCGTGTTCCATGGCGCCAGCAAAATACATCGTCGAAAGCAAGAAGAACACAAAGGCCTGGACCAAGCTCACAAAGATACCCAAAGCCATGATGGGCAGAGGGGCAAAAAAAGCACCGGCCAGCATAAAAAGAATGGCCAGAACCAGCTCGTGTCCCGCCATGTTTCCAAAAAGACGGATGGTCAGTGATAGGACGCGAGCTAGATGGCCGATCAGTTCAATGGGAAATATGATAGGCACCATCCACCATATGGGCCCCATGAAGTGCTTGATGTACTTTGGTCCGTGGTACATGACACCAATAATATGGGTCATGGGGACCACCACAAGGGCACAAGACAGGGTGGTGTCAATTTTGGCGGTAGGCGGAAAGAACCCGGGGACCAGGCCCAAGAGATTGCAGACAAAGATGTAGATAAAGACCGTAGCAAGAATAGGAAAGAAGCGACGGCCTTCCTCGCCAGTGATGTCCACGATGAATTCTTCCATACCCCCAATCACGATCTCAAAAAGGTTCTGCCCCTTGGTAGGGATCATGCTGACCCCCTTGGTGCCAAGAAAGGCAAGCAAGATGAGAAGGAGCATCACAAACCACGTATAAATCACGTGGACATACTCGTGGGCGAAATGTCCCAGGCCAATGAGGTCAAACAGCTGCACCAGAAACAGGATTGGATGTTCCATGTTACGCCGCCTCCTTGAAGATGATTTTCCTTATTTCATTAAGCGTCGCTATGAAGATGCTTGTCACGACCACGGAGAGTCCGATGATGAGACCCAAGGGACTCACATAATGGTCTGCTATCAACACATAGATGATAACGGCGCTTGCTAAGAATCGGATATAGTATTTTCCTAACACCACCCTCGTGTTGGCAAGATGGGGTGGTGTTAGAGCCCGCTTCAGGGACCGATACAAAAGATGAAAGTTAATCGTAACGATAAGACCGCCCGCCAGGATCCCCCATGCAAAATGCCCCGACGCCAAGACAAAGCCACCGATGGAAACCGCGCAAAAGAGAATCCAATTCGTGAAAGTGATAAATCTGAGCAGCCTCCTCTCGATGCGCACGACCTGGCGTTTTCCTGTTACAGTTTCCGGCTCTTTTGCATGGCCAGATATATGTTACGGAATCCGGCGATCACTCCCAGACCAAGAAAGATCAGCGTGAACCAAGGTGACGTATGAAATACCCTCGTGTCGAGCCAGTACCCAATCCCTAATCCAATGATCACAGACAGGGCAATGGAAAAACTCAGGCTGCTGTAATACCAAAGATCCCTGAACAGTTTCTTGGTCTCGTCTTTCATGACAAAGAGCGCTTGTCCAAAGGCCCCCTCAAGACGCACAGTCGGCCTTCTGGAAAAACAAGGCCCTGCCTACCACATGACGTCTTTTAAGTCAATCCTTAAATTTTCAACGCCTCAAAAACCTTTCCAGCTGTCTGAATGGTCGTTTCTATATCTGCCTCGCTGTGAGCGCCTGAGACAAAGGCCGCCTCATACTGAGATGGTGCCAGATAGATGCCTTGCTCAAGCATCTCCTTGTAATATCTGGCAAACAAGGCCACATCACTCTTCTGGGCCTCGGCAAAGTTCGAAACCGGCTGATCCGTGAAAAACAGCCCCAACATGGAGCCAACCCGGTTCGTCACCACAGGAAGGCCTGCCTTGCTGGCCGCCTCTGTAAGCCCCGCCGCCAACATAGCGGATCTGTCTTCAAGGCTTTCATAGAAGCCCGGCTGCTGCAGGCATTTCAATGTGGCCAGGCCGGCGACCATGGCCACTGGGTTTCCAGACAGGGTCCCGGCCTGATAGACAGGCCCCTCCGGGGCGATCTTGCTCATGATCTTCTGCTTGCCGCCATAGGCCCCCACCGGAAGGCCGCCCCCAATAACCTTGCCCATGCAGGTCAGGTCCGGCTCGATGCCGTATAGGGCCTGGGCGCCGCCATAGGCCACGCGGAATCCTGTCATGACCTCATCAAATATGAGGATGATCCCGTGGTCCTGAGTCACCTCTCTTAAGGTCTCCAGGAATCCCGGATTGGGTGGCACAAGGCCCATGTTGCCGGCCACAGGTTCCACAAAGACAGCCGCAATGGCATCCCCCTTTTTTGAACACACCTCTGTGAATCGCTCTGTATCATTGTACGGCAGGGACAGGGTGTTTTTTACGCACGCCTCCGGTACTCCCGGACTTCCCGGTATGCCCAAGGTGGCCACGCCAGAACCGGCTTCCACCAAAAAGGTGTCGCCGTGCCCGTGATAGCAACCGTCAAACTTGATGACCAGGTCGCGGCCAGTGACGCCTCTTGCCAGGCGAACGGCGCTCATGGTGGCCTCGGTGCCGGAATTGACCATACGGACCATTGCCACGGATGGAACCGCCTCAATCACCATCTCTGCCAGTGCCACCTCCAGGTCCGTGGGCGCTCCAAAGCTGGTCCCCCGCGCCAGCACGCCTTCAATGGCTGAAATGACCTCTGGGTGCCGATGCCCTAAAATCATAGGGCCCCAGGACCCCACATAGTCTATATACCCATTGCCATCGGCGTCGAACACCTTAGAGCCTTCTGCCCGCTGGATAAAAACAGGATTCATACCGACCGAGCGGCAGGCCCGAACAGGGCTGTTGACGCCCCCTGGGATGACCTTTCTGGCCTTGGCAAAGAGTTCTTCAGACACTTGCTTTTTCATAAGATACAGCTCCTTTTCCCGCTTTCTTGTCCTGTTCCTTTTTCGAACCTTTTTGTCCGAAGGGGCAGGCCTTGATGCAAATCCCGCAGATGGGTGCGCCCACATGAGGGAGTTTCGAAAACTCACCGACCAGTTTTTCCACGCACCGAGAAAAATAGAGGGCTTCCCTTCTCCTTGGGTAATGTCCCTGGGTACTGACTCCCTTGATGGCTCCCACCGGACAAGCCTCCTCACACATGGTGC